>NZ_JBHTWX010000048.1:0-59873 GCF_042792155.1 Kitasatospora sp. NPDC056651
GGTCCGACCGAGTCGACCGTGCATGCCCTCACCCGGCCGCTGGCCGGCGTGGACCGTCCGGTGCTGGGCCGGGTCGTCGCGGGGACGGCCGGGTATGTGCTGGACGAGCACCTGAACCCGGTGCCGCCGGGTGTGGCGGGGGAGTTGTACCTGGCGGGTTCCGGTCTGGCCCGCGGCTACCTGGGCCGTCCCGTCCTGACCGCCGAGCGCTTCGTCGCCAGCCCGTTCGTGGCGGGCGAGAGGATGTACCGCACCGGTGACCTGGTCCGACGTGCCCGTGACGGCGAGCTGGAGTACCTGGGCCGCACCGACGGCCAGGTGAAGATCCGTGGTTTCCGGATCGAACTCGGCGAGATCGAGGCCGTGTTGGCGGCCCACCCGGCCGTCCGCCAGGCCGTGGTGACCGTCCGGGAGAGCGACGACGGGGACCGTCGACTGATCGCCTACTGCGCGGTGGCCGAGGACGCCACCCCCGAACTCGGCAACGTGCTGCGCCGGTTCGCCGCCGAGTCATTGCCCGGCTACATGGTCCCGGCCGCCGTGGTGACGCTCGACGCCCTGCCGCTGACCGCCAACGGCAAGCTGGACCGGGCCGCGCTCCCGGCCCCCGACTTCGCCGCGCTGGCCGGCGGACGGGCTGCCCGGACCCCGCAGGAGGAGATCCTGTGCGGCCTGTTCGCCGAGGTGCTCGGCCTGGACGCGGTCGGGGTGGAGGACGACTTCTTCGCCCTGGGTGGTCACTCGCTGCTCGCCACCCGGCTGCTCAGCCGGGTCCGCTCCACCCTGGGTGCCGAGCTGGCTGTCCGGGACGTCTTCGAGGCGCCGACGCCCGCCGGGCTCGCCGACCGGCTCTCCTCGGACGGCGGCCGGCTCGCGCTGACCGCGTACGCGGAGCGGCCGGAGCGGGTGCCGCTGTCCTTCGCCCAGCAGCGGCTCTGGCTGATCGACCGGATGGAGGGCCCCAGCGCCGTCTACAACCTGCCGCTGGTGCTCCGGGTGGCGGGCGAGCTGGACACCGACGCCCTGGGCTCCGCGCTCGGCGACCTGGTCGACCGGCACGAGAGCCTGCGCACCCTGATCGTGGAGACCGACGGCGAACCGCACCAGCTGATCCGGCCGGCCGGGGCGGCGCCGGTGCCCTTCGAGGTCCGGGACTGCCCGGCCGACGAGGTCGGCGCGTCCGTCGACGAGGCCTCCCGCCGGCCCTTCGCCCTGGCAGACGAACTCCCGCTGCGCGCGCTGCTGTTGCGGGTGTCGGCCGAGGAGCACGTGCTGGTCCTGGTGCTGCACCACATCGCCGGTGACGGTTGGTCGATGGGTCCGTTGCTGCGTGACCTCGCCGCCGCCTACGCGGCGCGGACGGCGGGGAGCACGCCAGGGTGGGCGCCGCTTCCCGTCCAGTACGCCGACTACGCGCTCTGGCAGCGTGAGCTGCTCGGCGAGGAGGACCAGGACGGCCTGCTTGCCCGCCAACTCGACTACTGGCGGCAGACGTTGGCTGACCTTCCGGAGGAGTTGGCGTTGCCGGCGGACCGCCCCCGGGGTGCTGTCGCCAGCCACCGGGGCGGCCGGGTCGTCCTGCCGCTGGGCGTCGAACTCCACCGTTCCTTGGTGATGTTGGCGCGTGAGCAGCGGGTGACGATGTTCATGACCGCCCAGGCGGCTCTGGCGGCTCTGCTCACCCGGCTCGGTGCCGGGACGGACATCCCAATCGGTTCGGTGACGGCGGGGCGCTCGGACGAGGCGCTGGACGAGCTGGTCGGCTTCTTCGTCAACACCTTGGTGTTGCGCACGGACACGTCGGGTGACCCGAGCTTCACGGAGTTGCTGGCCCGGGTCCGGGAGAGCCAACTCGACGCGCACGCGCATCAGGAGGTGCCGTTCGAGCGTCTGGTCGAGGAGATCAACCCGGCCCGCTCGCTGGCCCGGCATCCGCTGTTCCAGGTGATGCTGGTCCTCCAGGGCGGCGGCGACACGGCGCCGCTGGACGCGGCCGGGCTGGATGTCTCCGTGGAGCCGTCGGGTCGTGCGGTGGCCAAGTTCGACCTGAGCGTGGGCATCGGTGAGTCCTTCGGTCCGGATGGTGCGCCGGCCGGTCTGGAGTGTGTGATCGACTTCGCGACCGATCTGTTCGACCGGGAGACGGTCGAGGCGATGGCCATGCGCTTCGGTCGGCTGCTGGCCGCCGTCGCGGCCGGTCCGGATCTGCCGATCGGCCGGGCGGAGCTGCTGTCTCCGGTGGAGCGGGACGAACTGGTGGGCGGGGTCACGCCGTTGGCTGTGGAGCGGCCGCTTGTTCCGGCGGTGTTCGCGGCCCAGGCGGCGGCGACGCCGGGGGCGGTGGCGATGGTCTGCGGCTCGGAGACGCTGACGTACCGGGAGTTGGAGGCGCGGGCGAACCGGCTGGCGCACCGGCTGGTCGGTGCCGGGGTCCTGCCCGGCGCCGTGGTGGCCCTCGCCCTGCCGCGCTCGGTGGAGACGGTGGTCGGGCTGCTGGCGGTGCTCAAGATGGGCGGGGTGTACCTCCCGCTGGACGCCGGCTACCCGGCGGAGCGCACGGCCTACACCCTGGCGGACGCCGCGCCCGCCCTGGTGCTGACCGACGACCGCTGGCCGCTGCCCGAACTGCTCGCAGAGCTCACGATCCTGGACGTCACCGACACCCCCGGTCCGGCGGAGCCTGTGAGGGCCGACCTGCGCGGAGCGGACGCGGCGTATGTGATCTACACGTCCGGTTCGACCGGCCGCCCCAAGGGTGTGGTGGTCTCGCACGGCAGCCTGGCCGCCCTGCTGGCCGGCCACCGGGCGGGCATGATGGCGCGCCAGCCCCGGCGGCGGTTCGCGCTGACGGCCTCGCTCTGCTTCGACGCCTCCTGGGAGGGCCTGCTGTGGATGGTCTCCGGGCATGAACTGCACCTGATCGGGGACGAGGTCCGCCGGGACGCCGGGCAGCTGGTCCGCCACGTCCGCGAGTTCGGGATCGACGTGGTGAACGCCACGCCGTCCTTCGTGGTCCAACTGGTGGAGGAGGGCCTGTTGGAGGCGCCCGCACCGAGCGTCATGCTGGTGGGCGGAGAGGCCGTCGGCCAGGCGCTGTGGACGCGGCTGCGGGAGACCCCGGGCCTGCGGGCGTACAACCTGTACGGCCCGACCGAGTCGACGGTGGACGCCCTGGAGCAGTCGCTCGACGGCGCGGAGCGTCCGGTGCTGGGCCGGGCCATCCCCGGCACCGCCGGGTACGTGCTGGACGAGCACCTGAACGCCGTACCGCCGGGTGTGGCGGGGGAGTTGTACCTCGCGGGTGCCGGTCTGGCCCGGGGCTACCTCAACCGGCCCGCGCTGACCGCGGAGCGCTTCGTCGCCAGCCCGTTCGTGGCGGGCGAGCGGATGTACCGCACCGGTGACCTGGTCCGTCGTGCCCGTGACGGCGAGCTGGAGTACCTGGGCCGCACCGACGACCAGGTGAAGATCCGCGGCTTCCGGATCGAACTCGGCGAGATCGAGGCCGTGTTGGCGGCCCACCCGGCCGTCCGCCAGGCCGTGGTGACCGTCCGGGAGGGTAAGGACGGGGACCGCCGTCTGGTCGCCTACTGCGCGGCCGCCGAGGCCGGCCCCGAACTCGCCCACGCGCTGCGCCGGTTCGTCGCCGACCGGCTGCCCGGCTACATGGTTCCCGCCGCCGTGGTGACGCTCGACGCCCTGCCGTTGACCGGCAGCGGAAAGGTCGACCAGCGCGCCCTGCCCGAACCCGACCCGACGGCCCTCTCGGCTCCCGGCGGCCGGGCCGCCCGGACCCCGCAGGAGGAGATCCTGTGCGGCCTGTTCGCCGAGGTGCTCGGCCTGGACGTGGTCGGGGTGGAGGACGACTTCTTCGCCCTGGGTGGTCACTCGCTGCTCGCCACCCGGCTGCTCAGCCGGGTCCGTTCGACGCTGGGTGCCGAGCTGGCTGTCCGGGACGTCTTCGAGGCGCCGACGCCCGCCGGGCTCGCCGACCGGCTCTCCTCGGACGGCGGCCGGCTCGCGCTGACCGCGTACGCGGAGCGGCCGGAGCGGGTGCCGCTGTCCTTCGCCCAGCAGCGGCTCTGGCTGATCGACCGGATGGAGGGCCCCAGCGCCGTCTACAACCTGCCGCTGGTGCTCCGGGTGGCGGGCGAGCTGGACACCGACGCCCTGGGCTCCGCGCTCGGCGACCTGGTCGACCGGCACGAGAGCCTGCGCACCCTGATCGAGGAGGAGGACGGCACCCCGTACCAGCGCGTCCTGCCGGCCTGGGCGGTCCGGGTGGCCGTGGAGTCGCTGCCGGAGGGCAGCGCGCCGGAGGCCTGCGCCGGGCGCCCGTTCGACCTGGCCGCCGACCTGCCGATCCGGGCCCACCTGATCCAGGCCGGGCCGGCCGAACACCTGCTGGTCCTGGTGCTGCACCACATCGCCGGTGACGGTTGGTCGATGGGTCCGTTGCTGCGTGACCTCGCCGCCGCCTACGCGGCGCGGACGGTGGGCGCCGAGCCGCGGTGGGCGCCGCTTCCCGTCCAGTACGCCGACTACGCGCTCTGGCAGCGCGAGCTGCTCGACGAAGCGGACCAGGAGGGACCGCTCGCACGCCAACTCGGCTACTGGCGCGACAAGCTGGCCGACCTTCCGGAGGAGTTGGCGCTGGCGGCGGACCGCCCCCGGGGCGCTGTCGCCAGCCACCGGGGCGGCCGGGTCGTCCTGCCGCTGGGCGTCGAACTCCACCGCGCGCTGGTGACGTTGGCGCGTGAACAGCGGGTGACGATGTTCATGACCACCCAGGCCGCGCTCGCGGCTCTGCTCACCCGGCTCGGCGCCGGGACGGACATCCCGATCGGCGCGGTGACGGCCGGGCGGTCGGACGAGGCACTGGACCAGCTGGTCGGCTTCTTCGTCAACACCCTGGTGTTGCGCACCGATACCTCGGGTGACCCGAGCTTCACCGAGCTGCTGGCCCGGGTCCGGGAGACCCAGCTCGACGCCCACGCGCATCAGGACGTGCCGTTCGAGCGTCTGGTCGAGGAGCTCAACCCGGCCCGCTCGCTGGCCCGGCACCCGCTGTTCCAGGTGATGCTGGTCCTCCAGGGCGGCGGCGACACGGCGCCGCTGGACGCGGCCGGGCTGGATGTCTCCGTGGAGCCGTCGGGTCGTGCGGTGGCCAAGTTCGACCTGAGTGTCGGCATCGGCGAGTCCTTCGGTGCGGATGGTGCGCCGGCCGGTCTGGAGTGTGTGATCGACTTCGCGACCGATCTGTTCGACCGGGAGACGGTCGAGGCGATGGCCGTGCGCTTCGGTCGGCTGCTGGCCGCCGTGGCGGCCGGTCCGGATCTGCCGATCGGCCGGGCGGAGCTGCTGTCCCGGGCGGAGCGGGACGAACTGGTGCGCGGGGTCACGCCGTTGGCTGCGGAGCGGCCGCTCGTTCCGGCGGTGTTCGCGGCCCAGGCGGCGGCGACGCCGGGGGCGGTGGCGCTGGTCTGCGGCTCGGAGACGCTGACCTACCGGGAGTTGGACGATCGGGCCAACCGGCTGGCGCACCGGCTGATCGGTGCCGGGGTCCTGCCCGGCGAGGTGGTGGCGTTGGCGCTGCCACGCTCGGTGGAGACGGTGGTCGCACTGCTGGCGGTGCTCAAGGCCGGCGCCGTCTACCTCCCCCTGGACGCCGAGTACCCGGCGGAGCGCACGGCCTACACCCTGGCGGACGCCGCGCCCGCCCTGGTGCTGACCGACGACCGCTGGCCGCTGCCCGAACTGCTCGCCGAACTGCCCGTCCTGGACGTCACCGACACCCCCGGCCCGGCCGATGACCCGCGACTCGTCCTGTACCCGGAGGACGCGGCGTACGTGATCCACACGTCGGGTTCGACCGGCCGCCCCAAGGGTGTGGTGGTCTCGCACGGCAGTCTGGCCGCCCTGCTGGCCGGCCACCGGGCGGGCATGATGGCGCGGCAACCCCGGCGGCGGTTCGCGCTGACGGCCTCGCTCTGCTTCGACGCCTCCTGGGAGGGCCTGCTGTGGATGGTCTCCGGGCATGAACTGCACCTGATCGGCGACGACTTGCGCCTCGACGCGGCCGCTCTGGTCCGTCACCTCGGTGGGCACGGCATCGACGTGGTGAACGCCACGCCGTCCTTCGTGGCCCAACTCGTCGAGGAGGGCCTGTTGGAGGAGCCCGCGCCCAGCGTCGTCCTGGTGGGCGGCGAGGCCGTCGGCCAGGCGCTGTGGACGCGGCTGCGGGAGACCCCGGGCCTGCGGGCGTACAACCTGTACGGCCCGACCGAGTCGACGGTGGATGCCCTGGAGCAGTCGCTCGACGGCGCGGACCGCCCGGTGCTGGGCCGGGCCATCCCCGGCACCGCCGGGTACGTGCTGGACGAGCACCTGAACGCCGTACCGCCGGGTGTGGCGGGGGAGTTGTACCTCGCGGGTGCCGGTCTGGCCCGGGGCTACCTCAACCGGCCCGCGCTGACCGCGGAGCGCTTCGTCGCCAGCCCGTTCACCCCCGGAGGGAGGATGTACCGCACCGGTGACCTGGTGCGCCGCACCCGTGACGGCGAGCTGGAGTACCTGGGCCGCACCGACGACCAGGTGAAGATCCGCGGCTTCCGGATCGAACTCGGCGAGATCGAGCAGGTGTTGACGACTCACCCCGAGGTCGCCACGGCCGTCGTCCGGCCGGACGACAGCGGCACCCGGCTGGTGGCCTACCTGGTCACCGACCGCCCGCTCGACCCGGCCGGACTGCGGGCCTTCGCCGCCGGGCGGCTGCCCGCCCACATGGTGCCCGCCGCCTTCGTCGCGCTGCCCGCCCTGCCACTGACCGGCAGCGGAAAGGTCGACCACCGCGCCCTGCCCGCACCGGAGTTCGCCGCCCACCCGGCGGGCCGCCCGGCCCGCACCCCGCGCGAGCAGCTGCTCTGCACCCTGTTCGCCGAGGCCCTCGGCCTGGAGCGGGTCGGTATCGACGACAACTTCTTCGATCTCGGCGGACACTCCCTGCTCGCCATGAAACTCCTCTCGCGCATCCGCACCGCCCTCGGCGTCGACCTCGGCATGCGGGCGCTGTTCGAGGCGCCCACCGTGGCCGGGCTGGACGGCCGGCTCGACCAGGGCCCGGCCGCCGACGCCCTGGACGTGCTGCTGCCCCTGCGCGGCGGCGGCGACCGGCCCCCGCTGTTCTGCGTCCACCCGGCGGCCGGCATCAGCTGGGTCTACTCGGGGCTCCTGCGCCACCTCGACCCCGAGCTGCCGGTGTACGGCCTCCAGGCCCGTGGCCTGCGCGGCGGGGCGCCGGCCAGTGTCGCCGAGATCGCCGAGGACTACGTACGGCAGATCCGCGCCGTCCACCCGTCCGGCCCGTACCACCTGCTGGGCTGGTCCTTCGGCGCGGTGGTCGCCCAGGAGATGGCCGTCCGGCTCCGGGCCGAGGGCGCGCCGGTCGGACTGCTGGCCCTGCTGGACGGCGGCCCGGCGGTCCGCACCGATGCCGCCCCGCCGTCCGAACCCACCGACACGGTGGCCGAGTTGCTGCGGTCGCTGGGCTACGACCCGGCGAACGGCAGCGGCCTGGCCGAGCTGGCGGCGGTGCTCGGCGAGGCCGCGCACATCCTGCCCGAGGTGTTCGACCGGCACCGCAAGCTGATGGCCGAGCACCAGCCCCGGCGCTACCGGGGCGACGCCGTCTTCTTCGGCGCCACCCTCGGCAAGCCGGCCGACTGGCCGTACGAGGAGGTCTGGCGGCCCTACCTGGACGGCCGGATCGAGGGCCACCGGCTGCCCTTCGGCCACGGCGACCTGGCCCGCCCGGAGTCGCTCGCCCGGATCGCCGCCGTGCTCGCCGACGAACTGCGGCCGGAGAGCGTCGGCAACCCCGACAACGCCGAGAAGTTCCAGTACACCGAGAAGCCCGGAGCGTGAGCGCCATGACCACCACCGTCCCGATCGAGTCACCGGCGCAGCCGGACCGGCCGCGCAGCCGGTGGGGCCTGTGGGCCCACGGGGACTTCCGCCGGCTCTGGATCGGTGAGACCACCAGCAACTTCGGCACGGCCGTCGGGAGCGTGGCCCTGTCCCTGGTGGCCGTGGTCACCCTGGGCGCCAGCCCCCTCGCGGTGGGCGTGATCAACGCGGCCGCCTGGCTGCCGTGGCTGTTCCTCGGCCTGCTGGCCGGCGCCTGGGTGGACCGCTGGCCCCGGCTGCGGGTGATGCTGGTCTGCGACCTGCTGCTGCTCGTCCTCTTCGGCAGCGTGCCGGTGGCCGGCTGGCTGGGGGTGCTCTCGCTCACCCAGCTGGTGGTGGTGGCCGTGCTCACCGGCGCGGTGAAGGTGTTCTTCTCCACCGCCTACGGTGCGGTGCTGCCCACCCTGGTCGGCAAGGCCGACCTGCTGGAGGCCAACGTCAAACTGCGCTCCGGCGCCTCGGCGGCCGAGATCGCCGGCCCGGGCGCGGCCGGTCTGCTCTCGCAGGCGTTCGGCGCCGTCAGCGGGATGTTCGCGGACTCGCTCACCTACCTGGTGTCGGCGATCTGCCTGCGGCGGATCAGGACGGAGGAGCACCCCCCGCCGGTGTCCGAGCGGCGCGGCATCCCGCGCGAGATCGGCGAGGGCGTCCGGTTCCTGCTGCGCGATCCGTACCTGCGCACGTTCGCCTGCTTCGCGGCGGTCGGCAACCTGGGGCTGAACGGCATCCAGGCGGTGCAGACGGTGTTCCTGGTGCGCAGCGTGGGGCTCGAACCGGGCGCGGTGGGCGGGGTGTTCGCGCTGGTGAGCGTCGGCGGACTGGCCGGCGCGATGCTGGCCGGACGGGTCGCCCGCAAGCTGGGCAGCGCGCGTGGTCTGCTGGTCTGCGAACTGGCGGTCGCGCCCTTCATCCTGCTGCTGCCGCTGGCGGGCGACCGGCTGCCGCTGGTGGTCAGCGCGCTCGCCTGGGCGGTCGCGGTCTGCGGGGTGGTGGCGGGCAACGTCCTGGCCGGCAGCTTCTCCCAGGGCTACTGCCCGCCCGAGATGATCGGCCGGATCCGGGCCAGCTCCGCGACCCTGAACTACAGCGCGATCCCGGTGGGCGCCCTGCTCGGTGGCTACCTCGGCGAGACGATCGGTGCCCGCAGCACCATCTGGATCATGGCGGGCGTGCTGCTCTCGGCCGGTGCGGTACTGCTGGCCAGCCCGCTGCGCGGTCTGCGAGACTTCCCGACCCGGCCCCCGGTTTCCGCCGTCTGACCGGTCCCTGCTTGTATCGCTCGTACCCGACCCTCACTGGAGCTCCCGATGGCCCGCACCGCGCGCCCGCGCCACTTCCTGATGTGCCGTCCGACCCATTTCGACGTCACCTACGCGATCAATCCGTGGATGGACCCGGACAAGCCGGTGGACACCGATCTCGCCGTCGCCCAGTGGGAGCGGCTGCACGACCTCTACGTCGAACTCGGCCACCGGGTCGACCTGATCGACCCGCTGCCCGGCCTGCCCGACATGGTGTACGCGGCCAACGGCGCCACCGTGGTGGACGGCAGGGTGCTCGGGGCGCGCTTCCGCAACGCCGAGCGGGCCGCCGAGGGCCCGGCCTACCTGGACTGGTTCCGCGCCCGGGGCTTCGAGACGCTCGACCCGGAGCACGTCAACGAGGGCGAGGGGGACCTGCTGGCGACCGCGAGCTACGTGCTGGCCGGGCGGGGCTTCCGCAGCGTGGCCGACGGGCACGCGGAGGCCCAGGAGTTCTTCGGCCGCCCGGTGATAGGCCTGGAGCTGGTCGACCCGCGCTTCTACCACCTGGACACGGCGCTCGCCGTGCTGGACGGCGACGAGATCATGTACAACCCGGAGGCCTTCTCGGCCGGCAGCCGTGCGGTGCTGCGCCGGCTCTTCCCGGACGCGCTGCTGGTGGACGCCGCCGACGCGGCGGTGTTCGGCCTCAACGCGATCAGCGACGGCCTGCACGTGGTGCTGCCGGAGGCGGCCGTGGGCGTGGCCGCGGCGCTGCGCGAGCGGGGCTTCCGGCCGATCGGGATGGACCTCAGCGAGCTGCTCAAGGGCGGCGGAAGCGTGAAGTGCTGCACCCTGGAGATCCGCCCGGCGGCCTGACCGGGCGTCTCTCGCGGGGCCTCACCGAGCACCGGTGGTCGATGGTGACCACCGGTGCTCGGCTGTAGATCGGCCGTTGAACGCGCCCGGCAAGACTGGTGCCACACCACGACGGAACCCCTTCCCACCAGGGAAGCGAGCCCAGGGAGCGCCAGAGATGACGCAGCGTCCGGCCACCACCCCCCGCACCCGCCTCCGGCTGTTCACGGTCGGCCTCGGGGTGGCGATCACCCTGGGCGCGGGCCTCTCCGTGACGGTCGCCGTGGCGGAGGCGGCCGACGCCGGGGTGGTGACGGTGGTGAGCGGCGACGCGACGCCGACGCCCACCCCGACCCCCACCCCGACCGGCGGCGCCGGCGGCGACTGGAACAGCACCGGCTCCTGAGCGCCACGCTCCCGAACGACCGGCTCCCGGACAGCCGGCCCCCGAGCACCCGCGGAACCAGCCGCAGGATCGATTCTTCAGCAGCCCCTCGCGGACGGAACGGACGGCACGGCCGGCACCGAGGGAACGGACGGCACGGACTGAACCACCGTCACCGCCGGAACCGACGCCCCGGCAGCCCCAGCCGGCCCCGCACCCTCCCGGGGCAGCAGCCCCGCCACCTCCTCCGCCTCCGGCAGCCCCAGCCGGACGAAGATCCGGTGCGCCTCCCGCAGCCGGAGCCGCGCCTCGCGCTCCCGCCCGAGGTCCGCCAGCGTCCGGCCCAGCACCACCAGCGCGTGGCCCTGGTCCCGCTCGGCACCCAGTTCCTCGCACAGCTCCAGCGCCTGCCCGGCGTGCTCCAGCGCCTCCTCCGTGCGGCCCAGCGTGCGCAGACTGTCCGCCATCCGGTAGCGGGCGTGCCCGGCCCGGGCCCGCAGACCGGCCGCCGAGGCCACCGCCAGGCACTCGCCGAACCAGGTGACCGCCTCCTCGTGCCGCCCCAGCCCGTGCAGCGCCAGCCCCAGCACGTACAGCGTGTAGGCCCGGCCCGGATCGTCGTGCCGGGTCCGCAGCTCCGCCAGCACCTCGTGGCAGATCGGCACCGCCTCGGCGGCCCGCCCGCTGCGCACCCGGGCCAGCGCCGCATTCACCGTCGTCACCAGCGCCCCGGAGCGGTGGCCGAGCTCGCGGGCCAGCAGCAGCGCCTCGTCGTAGTGCCCGACGGCCTCGTCGTAGCGGCTGAGGAACTGGCAGACCAGGCCGAGGTCGTTCAGTGCCTGGCGCAGGATCACCGTGTCACCCGCCGTGCGGGAGGCGGCCACCGCCAGCCGGGACGCCTCCTCGGCCTCCTCCAGCCGGGTGGCGGCCAGCGCGACGTTGCCGCGCAGGAAGTGCGCCCGACCGGCTGCCCGGTGGTCGGCGCGATGGACCGCGGCGGCGGCCAGGGCCTCGGCGGTGGTGGTCAGTTGACGGCTGGGCGGGGCGAGCGCGAACGGGGTGAGGGCGATCAGCAGGTCGATCGCGGCGCGCAGCGGCTCCGGCCGCGCCCCGGGTGCGCACTCCGTTCCCGGTTCAAGCTCCGTTCCCGGTTCGGGTCGCGTCCCCGGTTCGAGCTCCGCCGCCGGTTCGGGCCGTGTCCCCGGTTCGGGCCGCGCCGCCGCGCCGTCCTCCGCGACCGTCCAGCCCGCCACCTGCGCGGCCAGCGCGATCGCCCCGGTGCTCTCCGCCTCGGCCCACGTCCGCGCCCCGTCCGGGCCGTCCAGGCGGACGCCCGCACTGAGCGCGGGCCCCAGGGCGCCGGCCGCGGGGTCCCCGGGAACGGCGTGCTGGAAGGCCGTGCACGCGGTGGCCAGCAGGTGGTCCAGCATCCGGTCGCGGGCCGCGACGGCCGCGTCGGGGTGGTCCGGACGGCGCCGGGCGTACGCGCGCAGCAGGTCGTGGAAGCGGTAGCGACCGGGGAAGGGCGACTCCATCATCGCCACGTCCACCAGGGCCTCCAGCAGGTCCTCGGCGTCGTACTCGTCCAGGTCCAGCAGCGCCGCCGCCGCCTCCAGCCCGAGGTCCGGGCCGTCCACCGAGGCGGCCAGCCGGAAGGCCCGGGCCTGGGCGGGCGTCAACTGGCGGTAGCTCAGCTCGAAGGCGGCCTCCACCTCCAGGTCGCCGATCCGCAGCTCGTCGATCCGCCGGCGCTCGACGGCCAGCCGGCGGCCCAGCGTCTGCACCGTCCAGCTCGGCCGGGCGGCGAGCCGGGCCGCCACGATCCGCACCGCGAGCGGGAGGTGGCCGCAGACGAGCAGCAGCTCCCGCGCGGCCTCCTCCTCGGCGGCCAGCCGCTCGGCGCCGATGGTGCGGCCCAGCAGTTCGAGCGCCTCCTCGGGTTCGAAGACGCCGAGGTCGGCCTGGACGGCGGCGGGCAGCCCGGACAGCCGGGTGCGGCTGGTGGTGAGCACGGCGCAGCCGACCGCGCCCGGCAGCAGCGGTCTGATCTGCGCGGTGTCGTGGACGTTGTCGAGCACCAGCAGCAGCCGCCGCCCGTCGACCACCGAGCGGAAGAGCGCCGAGCGGGCGTCCAGCCCGTCCGGCACCGCGTCGGCCGGTACGCCGAGCGCCACCAGGAACCCGCTGAGCACCGCCTCCGGATCGGCCGGGGTGGCGTCGGCGCCCCGCAGGTCGGCGTGCAACTGCCCGTCCGGGTAGGCCTCGCGGACCCGGTGGGCGACGTGCAGGGCGAGCGCGGTCTTGCCGACCCCGCCCATACCGACCACGGTCGCGATCACCAGCGCCTGCCGCCCCGGGGCGCCCAGGGCCTGGCCCAGCCGCTCGACCAGGCCCGTACGGCCGGTGAAGTCGGCGGCGTCGGGCGGCAGTTGGGCGGGCCTGGGCGGCGGCGCGGCAGGTGCGGAGGGCGTGGCGGGGGCCTCCGGCGCCGCGCCGGCGGCCGGCGGTTCCGGCGGCTCGGCCTGCGGCTCGGCCGGTTCCGTGAGGCCGAAGCGCAGTGCGACGGGCGGCGCCGGGGCGAGTGCCGGGTCGCCCTCCAGGATCCGCTGGTGCAGCAGATCCAGCTCCGCCCCGGGCGCCACCCCCAGTTCGTCCAGGAACAGCTGGCGCGCGCCGCGGAACACCGCCAGCGCGTCCGCCTGGCGCCCGGCCTGGTACAGGGCGCGCATCAGCAGCCCGTACGCCCGCTCGTGCAGCGGGTGCTCGGTGGTCAGCGAGGTCAGCTCCGGGATGCAGCGGGAGAACCGCCCCAGCGCGAGGTCCAGCGAGATCCGCTCCTCCAGCAGGGTCAGCCGCAGTTCCTCCAGCCGCTGCCGCTGCCGCTGGGCGAACGGGCCGGGGATGCCGGTCAACGGCTCGCCCTGCCACAGCTCCAGCGCCTGGTTCAGCAGGTCGCGCGCCTGCTGCGGCTCCCCGGCGGCCGCCGTCCGCTCGGCCTGCGCCGCCAGCTCCTCCGCCCGCGCCGCGTCCACGGCGTGCTTGGGCAGCACCAGCCGGTAGCCGTCCCCGACCGAGGTCAGCACGTTCGGCGCGTCCGGCCCCTCGCCGTGGAGGATCTTGCGCCACCGCCAGGCGTACGTGCGCACCGTCGTCATCGCGGTGCTCGGCGGCTCCTCGCCCCACAGGGCGTCGATCAGGTCCGTGGCGCTCGCGCCGTGCCCCGGACGGAGCAGCAGCACCGCCAGCATCGCCTGCTGCTGCGGACTGCCGACCTTCAGCACGGTGGAACCGCGCTGCGCCCGCATCAGTCCCAGCACGGAGAACCGGAAATCACCCATCCTGCACCTGCCCGCCTCGTGTGCTCGCCCCCGCACGCGCACGTGCCACCCCCGAAATGATGAGTCCCTATCAACCCACGGCACCAGCCGAGCTGTCGAGGGATCGTCGACCCGACGGTGATCGGGTGTTGATCGACCGTCACCACAATCACTGGTGTGGCACCCGAGTCGGCCCGGCACGATCCGCGGGGCTCGCCACACCCCGGTCGCCCTGCCGCCGTCCGGGCGACCACCACGGCCCTCGGAGACGGAGCCCATGAACACCGACCTGCTCTACCGGCTGCTCGACGTCGACCCGGCCGCCGGACCGGGCGAACTGCTCCACCGCGCCCGCGCCGACCGCGACCTCCCGTACCTGGTGCTCGCCGCGCTGGCCCGGGAGGGCGTCCGGATGGGCCGGCACGCCCGGGCCGAGCTGCGGCGCGCCCGCGACCGGGCCGACTGTTACGCCCGCCTCGCCCGCCGACTCGCCGACGCCACCGGGGTCCGCCCGATCCGCGGCCTCCCGCTGGCCGGCCACTACCCGCCCGAGCTGCCCCGGCCGCTGGGCGAGCTCAGCCTCGTCAGCCCCACCGAGGCCGCGCTCTGGCAGGCCGTGAACCGGCTGGTCACCGAGCACCCGGTGGAGTCCGTGGAGGTCAGCCTGCTCGGCGAGCGCCCCCGGCACACCGCCGTCACCCTGCGCTGGCCGGCCGAGGACCCGCTGCTCGACCCGTGGTACCAGGTGCGGGTCGCCACCGCCGCGCTCACCGGCGACCTCGCCACCGTCCCGGTCCGCCCCTACCTCGCCGCCGACGACCACGTCGAATGCCTGATCGCCCTCGCCGAGGACGGCTTCGGGCGGCCCTTCCGCGCGGCCGACGTGATCGACGTCGCCCAGCTGGCCGGGCAGCCCTTCGAACCCGTCGAGACCGCCGCCGTGGTCGCCGCCTACCGCCTCGCCCCGGAGACCGCCGCGCTCCTCGACCTCGCCGCCGAACACGTGCCGCTCGGCCCCCTGCGGGAGGTGCGCACCGCCCTGGAGAGCGAGATCGAGCCCGAACTCCGCCGCCGCCGCACCTCCGCCGGCCCGCCCCGGCCGCGCCACGGCACCCTGCTGCGCCGCACCGTCACCCGCTACCAGTGGGACGAGGCCCTGCTCCTGCCCGCCGGAGCCGCCACCCTGCTGCTCACCCCGGTCGCCGACTACCTGCTCGCCCCGGAGGGCACCCGGCCGACGGCGCCCGAGCGCACCGCGGCCCTCGCCGCCCTGCACGCCTGGGACGCCACGGCCCCCGGCGGCGCCGGCCAGGACTCCCGGGCCGGCCTGACCGAGCCGCGTCCCCGCTGAAACAGTGCTGGTCAGAGCCGTGGTCAGGGCCGGGGACAGGACCGTGGTCAGGGTCCTGGCCGGCGCACGGTGGAAGGGGCGCCGTTTGGCGAGGCGCCCGGAGCTGGGTATCGTTCGTCGCGAATCATCCAGAGGGGTGGAGGGACCGGCCCTACGAAGCCCCGGCAACTCCCCGATCGACCCGGCGTCCGAAGTACACGCCGTGCCGTCCGGGGTCAGTGCCAACTCCGGCCTGTCGCCAATGTGGCGCGGGAAAAGATGAGGAGACACGGTGCTCTCTGTGCTGTCCTTCGCCCGGGCGCTGACCGCCCCGGCCCTTCCGCGTACCCGTCTCGTGCCCGGCGCAGGCAATCGGCCGACTTCTCCGGCCCGTCCTCGCTGACCACCCCCGGCTCCCGCCGGGAGCCGCCGTGAGCAGGACCACCCACTGCTCGCGGGCACTGAGACTGGAGTACCCATCCATGGAGAACACGAGCGGCGTCGGCGTGCTCGACAAGGTCACCACGATCCTCGGCATCCTGGAGGCCGGCCCGGCCACCCTGGGCGGACTCGTCACCGCCACGGGCATGGCGCGCCCCACCGCCCACCGGCTGGCGGTCGCCCTCGAACACCACCGGCTGGTCACCCGTGACATGCAGGGCCGGTTCGCCCTCGGCCCCCGGCTCACCGAGCTCTCGACGGCGGCCGGCGAGGACCGGCTGCTGGCCGCCGCCGGCTCGGTCCTCACCCACCTGCGCGACATCACCGGGGAGAGCGCCCAGCTCTACCGCCGCCAGGGCGAGGTCCGGATCTGCGTGGCCGCCGCCGAGCGGCTGACCGGCCTGCGCGACACCGTGCCGGTGGGCGTCACGCTGCCGATGAAGGTCGGCTCCGCCGCGCAGATCCTGCTCGCCTGGGAGGAGCCCGAGCGCCTCCACCGGGGGCTGCAGGGCGCCCGGTTCACCGCCACCGCGCTGAGCGGGGTACGGCGCCGGGGCTGGGCCCAGTCCATCGGGGAGCGGGAGCCGGGCGTCGCCTCCGTCTCCGCGCCCGTGCGGGGCCCGTCGAACCGGGTGGTGGCCGCCGTCTCCGTCTCCGGCCCCATCGAACGGCTCACCCGCCACCCGGGCGCCCAGCTCTCCCAGGCCGTCCTGGAGGCGGCCCACCGGCTCACCGAGGCCCTGCGCAACCCCTGACCGGGTCGGCGCGCGGGCGGACCTGCCGGGCGGACCTGCCGGGCGGCCCTCCCGGGCGGCCCGACCGCCGGGCCGCCCGGGCCCGCGGGGACACGAGCGCGCGTCCCGCCCCTCGCATCCGACCTCTGGGCAGTAGCATCGCTTCAAACCTCTTTCGAGCTACTTTCCGGTAATTCAGCGATGGCCCGGACGGGCGCCAACGGGAAGGCCGTCCAACGGCGTTGGGGGAGATGTGACCGTCGTCGCCGCCGTGGTCCGCTCCACCCGGGTCCGGCCGCGCTCCGCCGCGGACCTGCTGGCGGAGGCGGTCGCCCGGGCCGGGCTCTGGGAGCGGCTCGCCGAGCGGGCCGGCGGCGATCCGGCGGCGGTCCCGGTGCTGCTGACCCCGGGCGCCTCCGCCTACGGCGACCCGGCGACCGCCGTCGGCACCGCCCTGGTGGAGCACCTGATCGACCTGCTGTACGACCGCGGCTACCACGACGTCACCGTCGGCGCCGCCCGCTGCGGCCCGGACACCTGGCTGGCCGGCCCCGGGCTCCTCGAAGCGTGCCGCCTGCTCGGCTACCGCGAACGCACCCCGCGCGGCAACGCCTACCGCCTGGTGGACCTCTCCGCCGAGGTCGAGCCGGCCGAGTTCCCCGAATCCGCCGTACTGCACGGCAGCGGGATGGCGCGCAGCTGGCTGGAGGCGGGCTTCCGGATCAACATCGCGAAGAACTGCACCCACCCGGAGTTCGGCTACGCCCTGTGCCTGGCCAACCTGTTCGGCGTGCTCCCGCAGGACGACAAGCACCACCACTACCGCGCCCGCCGCGACGGCGCCGAGGTCCTCGTCGACCTGCTGGGCGCCTACCCGCCGGACTTCCACCTGATCGACGCGGTGGTCAGCAGCCACGGCTGCGCCGGGGCGCAGGTCGGCCGCCCGCTGCGGACGGACACCGTGATCGCCGCACCGGACGGCGTCCTCGCCGACCTGGTCGGCGCGCTGCTGATGGGCGTCGACCCCGTCTCCTCGCCGCTCAACGCCCGGGTGCTCAGCGACCGCGGCCTGCCCGACGCCTACCGGATCGACGGCGACCTGACGCCCTACCCGGGCTGGCGCAACCCACCGCGCTCCCTGGTCGAGGCGGTACGCCGGCTCGCCCCCGACGGGCGCGCCCACCGGCTGTTCAGCATCGCCGCCTGGCAGGTCGCCCCCGGCACGACGGAGGTCACCGACCCGGCGCTCGCCCGGCTCTCCCGCCTCCTCACCGCGCTGATCCGCGCCGCCGACACCAACCCGGCCGCCACCGCCACCCTGTGCGCGATGGTCGGCGCCGCGGCCTCCGCCTCCTCCACCGTCCGCGCCTGGCGGACCGGCAACGCCAAGGACGCCCTGCGGCGCCGGGACGTCTCCCTCGCGGTCGACCCGGCGGCCTACACCCACCAGGACTTCGACCGGATCACCGCCCTGCTGCGGCCGCTGGAGACGGTGATCGACGCGCTGCCCGCCGACGCCTGGCAGATGCGCTGGCAGCACGTCGGCCACTCGATCCTGTTCGGCTGCGAACGCACCGTCAACGCCCCGTACCCGGAGTTCGTCCGGCGGGTCGACATCAGCCGCTCCATCAGCTACATGACCGACTACCTCGGCGGCCGCGTCCACGTGGTGACGCGCGACGACCAGGGCCGGCCGACCCGCCAGATCGAGCGCAACCTCTACCTGGCGCAGCCCAACTACCTGGCGTACTACGGCGGTCCGCCCATCGACGTGTGCAAACTGGAGTCCGTCGACTACGGCGAACGGCGGCAGCGGATCTCCTGGCGCACGGTCCGCAGCCCCAACGGCTCCGCCGCGTACGACGACGGCTCGGTGGTCTTCCTCCCCGCCGACGGCGGCGCCCGCACCCGCATCGTCGTCCGGGTGCGCCAGCGCTTCACCCTCCCGCTGACCTGGCAGGTCTTCCGCCCCGAAACCCGGCCCAAGCTCAGGGACCCGCTGGTCCAGGACTCCTACCAGCGCTTCTTCACCCGCACCCTGGACAACTTCGAGGCCCAGTACGAGGGACGCCCCTACCGGATCGGCCGGCCCTGGGAGGAGTTCGACGACCTGGAGGCCGCCGAACTGCCCACCCAGCGGCTGACCGAGGCCGCCCGGCTGGTGCGCACCGTCGCCTCCCAGGCCCTCACCCAGACCCTGACCGTGCCGACCCCGCCGGGACGCCTGGGCCCGGACGGCTTCTGGCACGTCGCCCCCGGCGACGTCCCGACCCGCTCCCCGCTGCTGGGCGAGTTCCGCGAGGCGCTGCGCCCGGCGGTCACCGGCTTCTGGGCGGGGCTGCGCGAGGCCGCCGCCCGGGACCGGCGATCGAGGCAGGCCCCGTGAGGGCATGCGTGACCGGCGCCAGCGGGCTCGTCGGATCCCAGGTGGTGCGCGCGCTGCGCGCCGCCGGACACGAGCCGCGGGCACAGGTGCGCCGCAGCAGCGACCTGCGCCAACTGCACGGCCTGGACGTGCCGTTGGTGAACGCCGACCTGCGCGACCCGCCCAGCCTGCGGGACGCGTTCGAGGGCTGCGACACCGTGTTCCACTGCGCCGCCGTCTTCTCCTACTGGGACACCAGCCGGGAGGAACTGACCAGGGCCAACGTCGAGGGCACCCGCGAGGTGCTGCGGGCGGCGGCCGAGGCCGGCGTCCGGCGGGTGGTGGTCACCTCCTCCTCCATCACCTGCGGCTCCTCCGGTGGACCGGTGGCCCGGAACGAGGAGGGGATGCCCGGAGACGAATACCTGCCGGACTACTTCGTCACCAAGCTGGAGCAGGAACGCACGGCCTTCACCCTCGGCACCGAACTCGGCCTGGAGGTGGTGGCGGCCTGCCCGACCATCGTCGTCGGCGGGCCGGACTGGCGGCTGGTGCCCAGCAACGCGCTGATCACCCGGTACCTGGCCGACGCGCTGCGCACCACCTACCCGGGCGGCTGCAACATCGTCGCCGTCCGGGACGTCGCGGCCGGCCACGTGCTGCTCGCCGAACGCGGCCTGCCCGGGGAGCGCTACCTGCTCGGCGGTGAGAACTGGGCGTGGCGCACCATCCACCAGACCGTCTCCGAGCTGTGCGGCACCCGGGGACCGTGGGCCACCGCGAGCCACACCGGCGCGTACCTGGCGGCGACGGTGGGGGAGATCCGCGCGGTGCTGACCGCCCGGGCCCCGGCGACCACCCGGGCGGAGGCCCGGACGATGGGGCGCTTCTACTGGTACCGCCACGACAAGGCCGCCGCCCTCGGCTACCGGCCGCGCCCGGCCCGGCAGGCGCTGGTGGAGGCGCTCGGCTGGCTGCTGACCAGCCCGCACGTGCCGGACCGGATCCGGGCCGGGCTGCGGCCGCACCCGGAGGTGACGGGCGCGCGGGAACTGCTGCCCCGGCCGCTGGAGGAGGGTTGAGCCTCAGGGGGCCCTGAACTCGGGCGTGTCGGTGGTCTTCGGGTGGACGTCGCGCGTGTGGTGCGTGCCGCGCCCGCCGCGCCGCCGCCGGCGCCGTCTGCGCTGCCGGTCCGGCCGCGAGGCCCCGTCACGCTCGGTGGTGGGATGGTGGTGGCCGTCCGTGCCGTAGTGGATGTCCGTGGTCTCGTGGGTGTCCGTGGTCCGGTGGACGTCCGCCTCGATGTGCTCGCCCCGCGCGGTCCTGCGGAGGTGGTCCCGCAGGCGCTGCTCGTGCCACCGGGTGACCTCCGCGACCTGCCGGGCGTAGTCGATGCCGAGCCCGCCCAGCTCCAGGGAGAACTTGAGGTCCTCGTCGGCGACGAACTTCCAGTACTCGCTGTAGACCTCCCCCCAGGCCAGCCGGCCGGTGGCCAGCCCGGCCATCAGCTCCGCCGTGTCGCCCCACATCGCGGTCTGGAGTTCGGCGACCGTGATCGCGGTGGACCGGAGGTGCTCCCAGCCCGCCTGGAGTTCGTCGTTCAACTGTTCCGGGGTCTTGGGAGACATGGCCAACTCCTCAGTTGGGACTGCCGGTTGCGGTGCGGTCCGGCAGCGGGCTCAGCAGCGTGCTGTGGTGGAACCCCAGACGGGGATCGGTCCAGACGGGCAGTTCGGGAAGGTGGGCGCGCAGCTCCGGCATCTCGACCCGCAGCCGCACGGTGTTGGCCGGGTAGTCGTACACGGTGATCGTGTTGAGCCCCCGGTTGGCGGTGAACAGGAGACTCTGGTCGGCGGACAGCTGGCAGGCGTAGACCCCGTCGACGAGCGTGCCCCGGGTGACCCGCAGGGCGCCGAGGAAGTGCTTGCTGCTCGGGCCGGGCGACCCCCGGGTGAAGGCGTCGGTGACCTGTTTCGCCGCCTGCCGGGCGGAGCGCAACTGCTCTGCCACGCCCGGGCGTTGGTCGATGACGCGGGAGGAGGCGAAGTCGGCGAGGTCGATCATCACGATGGTGCTGCTGCCGCCGTTGCAGTAGATCAGCTCGCGGTCGGACACACAGACGTCCGAGTTGATGTGCGCGGGGAAGTTCTGGCCGGCCGCCCAGTGGCGCAGGATCTGCCCGGTCTCGGCGTCGATCTCGTACACGTACTCCTTGAAGTAGGCCATCGCCCACTCGTGCCAGTCCCGGCCCTCCTGGGGGAGAACGCGGAAGGAGAGCGCGTAGAAGCGGTCGTCGCTCGGGTGGCAGGCCACGTGCCAGCAGGTCGTGGGCAGGGCGACCCGGCGGGCGACGCGCTTCTCCAGGTCGAAGATGCCCACCTCGGCCGCCTCGCCCCGGCCCGGGTGGTCCATGCCGCCGTAGACGAGGAAGCGGCCGGAGGCGGTGCGCTTCATGGCGTGGGGGAGCTTGAGCCGGTGGTCGCCGATGCGCCGGGCCTCGGTGGGGCGGTCGAGGTCCATCAGCCACAGGCCGTCACCGATCGCGGTGATCCCGTGGGTGCCGTCCAGCCACACCATGTGGGTGCTGCTCTTGATGGCGGCGTCCGGGGGCTCGAAGCGCAGGGCGGACACGCGCTCGCTCTCGTCCAGCGACTGGACGTCGTAGAACAGGAGTTGCTGCCCGGCGTTGCCGAGGAACCCGAACTTGTGGTCCGGGGTGATGCTGACGGCGTGGCCGCCGGCCACCCCGTCGTAGTACTGGATCCGGTACGCGTACTCCCCGCTGTCGGGGTTGTAGCGGAACACGCACACGCCGGCCGCGCCCTCCAGGCCGTTCATGCCGTTCCCGTCCAGGGCGATGTGGAAGGCGTAGGGGTAGGTGACCATCTGGTTCGTGTCCTCCATTGATCATCGTAGGAGGGGCGCGGGTTGATCGCATGCGGGGCCGCTCCGGGGGGTGCGTATGCGACCCATGTGTGCGAACCTGATGAAGGGGCCAGGTAATCGAATCGTTACACTGGGTGGCTGCCTTTCGGTAGCCATGGAAATCGCTCAAGGAAAGGCAGGCTGATCCCTATGATGCCCGCACAACCGACGGCCACGTTGCCGCGCGACGAACCGTTCCAGGCGTCCGGGATTGACGCGAAGACTGTGGTCGTCTCGCAGGAGAGTGCCCCCATCGGTCCGGCTGGCGACCCGGGCTTCCACCTCTTCACGGTCTCGCTGCGTGTGGCTGACCCGAAGGAGGGTCAGTGGGCGAAACAGACCGCGGTGCCGTGCACCTTCAAGGCCCCGACCGGCTGGCAATGGGTCGACTGGGCGAACCACTACTGGTACAACGACAACACATACACGGTCAACGGACTCGTGGTCGTCTCGCCGCCGCCGACGATCAATGGCGACACGCTGACCTTCAGCATGGACATGAGCCTGAACACGACCCCGACGGACAGCGACCGACTGTGCTTCACGCTGCTGATCCAGCCGAAGAGCACGGCCAGCGGCACGCAGAAGGACGGGCTGGCGACCATCGGCGTGAAAGGTGAGAACCTGCTCCCCGTGACATGCCCGCTCTGGGCGATCGTCCCGTCCTAGCGGCCCGCAGGGTCACCGAAGTCAGCCTCGGCGGTGCGGATCCGGATCGGATCCGCACCGCCGAATGTTGTCACTGCGGGGTGGTGTCGAGCTCGATCGGGCCGTAGACCTGGGTCAGGCCCTGGGTGCTGTAGCACTCGAGGGCCGCGTGCTGGAGGGTGAGGGTGATATCGAGGCTCATGAGGTGGCCTGCGAAGGTTCCGGCGGTGATCGTACCGACTGCCCGGATCATGGGTGTCCCCTCTTCCGGAGGGGTGATGCTCGCGTGGCTGAAGGAGACCTCGCTGTACGAGTTGTCGCTCCAGATGAAGACGGCCGTCGCGTCGAACTCGCCCGTGAGACAGCCGAGGATGCCGGAGCCGGAGCCGGAGAAGATGCCCTGGGTGACGCCGGGGCGTGAAGAGGACTCGCACGGTGCCGCGGTGCCGCTGAAGGTCACATCGGTCTGCTGCTTGTGGAACCACGTCAGTCCGGGCGAGAAGTTGACGGTCGCGCTGCCCGCGCAGGTCAGATCAGCGGTCTGGGCCGACGCCTGCGGAGTGGCGGGCAGCCAGGCACTCGCCGCGAGGACGGAGACGGCCAGGGCGCGGGCCGCGAGGGCCTTTCTGGTGCGGGGGAGGGCGAGCTTGGGGGACATCGTGGCGGTGCCTTTCTGGTGTGGTCGCGGCAGCTGGGTGGCGGCCGGAAGTGGGGCCCCCGTGGGGGGTGAGCCGTGTCGGTGGCGCGCACGAGGAGCGCGCCCGGCGGTCTGCGAAGCGCTTCGTTGGTAGCCGAACACATTGCGTGGCGACCCGCTCGCCTAGGGAAGCTGTTCGGATCACCCTCCGTGCGCGGGCGTGATCTTGTTCTGAAGATCATCTTGTTGGAGACTGAGGCATGCCGAACCTGTCGAACCTGCCGACCTTCGTCTTCGTCCACGGAGCCTTCGCGAACTCCTTCTCCTTCGCGCCGCTACAGGCCGAACTCGCCCTGCTCGGGCACCGCTCGGTCGCGGTCGACCTGCCGGGGCACGGCTTCGAGGCGACCTACCCGCTGGGCTACCAGGCCCCCCAGGACCTCGCCTCGATGTCCGCGGAGCCGGGCGCCATCAAGCGAGTCACCCTCGCCGACAACGCCGCCCGGGTGATCGAGGTCCTGGAGCGGGCCAAGCGGAACGGGCCCACCGTCCTCGTCGGCCACAGCCGGGGCGGCATCACGATCACCGCCGTCGCCAACGCCCGGCCCGACCTGGTCGACCGGATCGTGTACGTGTCCGCCTGGTGCCCCGTCGACCTGACCGTGGGCGAGTACTACGCCCAGCCCGAGATGGCGGACGTCGACCCGGCCGCCTTCGCCTCCTCGCTCGTCGGCAACCCGGCCGAACTCGGGCTGCTCCGCGTCAACTTCCGCACCGCCGACCCGGCCGCGCTCGCCGCGTTCAAGGCGGCCTTCGCGGCCGACCTCACGGACGACGAGTTCCGGACCTTCCTCAACACCTTCCAGCCCGACGAGAACCTCGACGTCGGCACGACCGACGACCGCGCCCAGGCGGCGACGTGGGGTCGCGTCCCCAGGGCCTACGTCCGCCTGGCCGCCGACGCCAGCATCCCGCCCGCCGCCGCCGACCGGATGATCCGCGAGGCCGACGCCCTCACCCCGGAGAACCCCTTCGACGTCCACACCCTGGACGGCAGCCACCTGCGCTGGCTCGTCCACCCGCAGCCGGCCGCCGCCCTGCTGGCGGGCCTCGCGGATGACTAGCGGACTGTCAGGTACGTGAGTTCTGGCGGCGCGTGGCCCCTGCTGTGATGGCGCTGGGCTGCCAGCGGCCTGAAGGTCGACCGCTAGCCTGCCCCACCCCAGCGGCGGGTCGATGCCGCTGGGGTGAGGCAGGTGGCACTACGGGCGGGACTTCCTCCGGGGAGTCCCCTTTGGCTCAGCTCGTGGATGCCATGAGTTGCTAACTATCTGCGTCCATCCACGGGGGTACGGGGGTGTTTACGCCGAGGAGGTGGCCAAGGTTGAGTCCCATTTTATTCCATGTGTGCTCTCTGATTCTGAGAAATTCGCCAACGTCGCCCGAAATGCCGTTGCGTATGGCTTCCCCGTGCTGGGTGAGAACGAGGTTCTCTCCCTTCGCGCTGAGCGAGAATCTGATGGTGGATCCGACTGCGTCGAAGTAGTCGGCAGACTCTACGATGAATGTGAAGCTCTCCGGTGTGTCGAATACTACGCGAACCTTTCCGACCTCCTGGCTGACATTGCGATTGAACCCCCTGGTGAAGGGATTGTCATCCCCGAACATCTCGTTCGCGTGCAGCTCGCAGAAGGCTCCGTCCTGAAATACCGGACACCCCTTGATGTTGAACGGGAAGACCGCTCCCGG
This sequence comes from Kitasatospora sp. NPDC056651, assembly GCF_042792155.1. Taxonomy (NCBI): domain Bacteria; kingdom Bacillati; phylum Actinomycetota; class Actinomycetes; order Kitasatosporales; family Streptomycetaceae; genus Kitasatospora; species Kitasatospora sp. NPDC056651. The sequence continues at coordinate 24,596 of NZ_JBHTWX010000048.1, forward strand.
GTTCTCTCGGAATTTCTTCATTGCCAGCTCCGGCGTAATGCCACGAGCCGATCCGATCAATTCGCTTTGCGTATATGTGCGATCCGGGTCATTCGTGTGCGGCGTCTTCACTGGAGTGCACTTCATCGGCGCATGGCACCGTTCGGCCGGCGTCGGGCCGTTCGAAGGCGACTGGCCCGGCTTGCACCTGTTGACAGCCAGCTGATTCTTGCTGCACGACGACCCCGGCGGAGTGTAGCCGTGGTCGTACGCGCGTGTGATCTCTTCCTGGAGCTGCTTCGTCGTTCCCGCAGAGATGCCGGTTTCGGCGTCCCAGGCCATCAATCCGCTGGGGTCGCTCTTGGCGATGGGGTTGCTGGCCGCGTAGTTGTAGCCGCCGAGTTGCTGGGCGTCAGTCGCCTCGAAGACCGGGTCGAGGCTGATGAACCGGCCGGTGACCGGGTCGTACTGGCGGGCGCCGAGGATGGTGAGGCCGGTGGCCGACGAATTCGGGGCGTTGAGGAAGCCCCGGTTGTCGGGCCACGAAACGGCCGTGCCGCGCGGGCCTCCGTAGGGGGTGAACTGGCGCCAGGTCGGGGTCTGGCAGGAGCGGTCGAGGACCAGGCCGGCGGTGCCGTGCGGGTCCGAGATCTCGAACTGGTAGTTGGCCAGTGAGCCGGTGCGGACGACGGTGCCGCCGCCGGGCAGGGGGATGGAGCGGGTGCCGGTGACGGCGCCCGCGCTGGTGAGGGTGTGCTGCTGGCCCGGCAGGTACAGCACCGTGCTGCCCGGGTCCTTCTGGAGCAGGACCTTGCCGTCGGCGTCGTAGACGTAGCCGGTGTCGCCCGCCGTGCCGCCCTTGATGGACGTCAGCCGGCCCGCGTCGTCCCATGCCAGGGTCTGGGTGCCGTCGGCAGCGGTCACGCGCTTGGTGGTGTTGCCCGCGGTGTCGTACTCCAGGCTCGTGCCACCGGTGGCCGAGGTCAGGGTGTGGGGCTGGTTCTTCCCGTTCCCGTTGTAGGTGTACGTGGTGGTGGTGTCCGCGCCGCCGGTGGTGGAGTGCGCCACCTGGCGGGTGCGGTTGCCGAGGGCGTCGAAGGACCAGTCGGTCCAGTACGCGCCGCCGGTGACGGCGTCGCCGACCTGGGTGTGGGCCGCCGTGGTCGGGGTGGCCGCGCAGGAGTCGGTGGCGGTCCATGCCTGGCTGAGGCGGTCGAGCTGGTCGTAGGTGAAGCACTGGGTCTCGGAGGTGGCGCCGAGGCGGGTGGAGACCTGCCGGGTGACGTTGCCCGCGAGGTCGTAGTCGTAGTGCTGGCGGTCGACGTCGGCCGGGGAGCCCGTGGTGGCGCGCTGGACGAGCTGCTCGTTCAGCCGGCCGGTGTGGACGTCGTAGCTGTTGGCGATGACGCCGTAGCTGCCGGGGCTGCCGATCTGCGATTGGAGCACGCGGCTCCAGGCGTCGTACGCCGTCTCCTGGGTGTACGTGTAGCTACCGGCGGCCAGACCGGACGGCAGGTCGAACTTGGGCGAGTAGGTGTACTGGACGGACTCGGCTGACAGGCCGTTCCCCGTGGGGTAGGTGTCCGTGAAGGGCAGGCCCGTATTGGTGAGGTACGTGTGTGAGAACACGTACGACTTGCCGCCGAGCACCGCGCCTTCGGCCGACGGGATCGTGACGGTCTCGCCGAGGGACGCGCCGAAGACGTTGAAGCCCGAGGACTGCTTCGTGTAGGCGGCGCCGTTGACGTAGGAGGTCGACGTGGTGGTGTGGCCGATCGGATTGGTCATGCCGGCCACGGCGTTGTCGTTGTCGTACACCCAGGACGCGATCCGGTTGGCGTCCGCCTGAGCCGTCAGCGGCGCGGCGAAGGAGGCCGTCTTCCGGTTCAGCTTGTCGTACGTGTAACTGACGGTCTTCGCCCGTGAGTCCGTGGACTGCGCGAGGTTGCCGACCGCGTCGTACTGCATCGTGCCGGCACCGGCGTCGGGGTCGTTCCTGCCGGTGACCTGGCCGAGCAGGTTGTACGTGCTGGTCCAGGTGGAGCCGGCGGCGGTGACGGTGTTCTGCTTGCCGTGGCCGTCGAAGCCGTAGGTGATCGCCTGGCTGGTGCCGCCGCTCACCGTGTAGGTGCCGGTGAAGGTGTCGGCGGGCGCCGTCACGGTGGGCCGTGCGGTGTAGTCGTCGAGTTCGACGGTCCGGCCGAGGGGGTCGGTGACGGTGGTCTTCACGGTGCCGCCGGTGGGCGGGACGACCGTGGTGCGGTCGCCGCCGTAGACGGTGGTCGTGCTCTCCTGGACGACGTTGTTCTTGATCGAGTCCACCCGCACGGCCCGGCCGAGGCCGTCGTAGGTGGCGCGTTCCTGGGTCGGGACCAGTTGGTCCTTGGCGTCGGTGGCGAGTGCCAGCGCCGGGACGTTGGCCGGGTCCCAGAAGGCCTTGTTGGTCTTGCTGACCAGGCCGCGGGAGTCGAAGTACGATTCGGTGATCAGGCGGCCGCCCTGCGGGGTCGGCGACTGGGTCTGGCGGACACGGCCGAGCGAGTCGTAGACCGTAGTCGAAGTCACGTAGCTCAGAGCCTCGTTGAGCTTCGCCGTCGTCGCTCCGGAGAGGCCGGTGTTGGACACGGTGTAGTCGAACTTCAGATTGGCCGGCGCCGACGTCGGACGGGACTGCGTCCACACGCCGGTGAGGCGGCCGAGGGCGTCGGACTGGGTGCCGGCGGTGACGTTGTTGGCGTCGGTCGCAGTGAGGACCATGCCGCGGGTCGGTGAGAGCGTCGTCCTCGCCGTCTGGTTCTTGGCGTTGGTGACGGTGGTGCCGGTGGTCAGGCCGACCGTGTCGACGGTGTACGCCGTCGTGGTGGTGTTGCCGTTGGCGTCCTTCGCGACCAGCGGCCGCCCGTACTTGTCGTACGTGGTCCGCGCGCCGGTCTGCCAGGTGTAGGCGCTTCCGGTGTGGTCGGAGGCGGTCTGCGTCATGGTGACGTTGCCGACGGTCGGAGCGTTGGCCTGCGGGAAGGCCGTGGCGAACTGAGGGTCGTCGTAGAACGTCCGGGTCGCGGACTGCACCTGCGCGGGCCGGTTGACGGTGGCGGGCGCGGTGAGGGTGTTGTAGCCGGCCGGCGCCGAGGCGGTGCCGCCCTGGGTGAAGCCGCCGCAGGCTACCGACACGGTCTCCTGGGAGGCGACCAGGCCCACCAGGTTCAGACCGGTGTTCACCGGCGCGTAGGTGTAGCTGGTGCACTGGTCGTACGCGGCGTCCGCCGGAACGGTGTGCGAGTACGTGGCGGTCAGCAGACCGAAGTTGGCGTCTGCGGGGTTCGCGACGTAGCTGCTGTCGGTCTCGTTCACCCGCCACCCGGTGGGCGTGACGGAGGTCAGCGCCTGACGGCTGTAGCTCTCGGCGGGCTTCACCGCCTTCGCCGTGAGGTCGGGAAGGCCGTTGCGGCCGCGGGTCGCGGTGGCCGCCGACACCCAGTACGAGGTGATGGCCAGGTTCTCGACCGCACCGCCGTCACCCTTGTAGGTGGTGCTCTCCAGCGCCATGCCGGACAGCGGTCCGCTGTCGGCATGGGCGCCGCCCTGGGAGTCCGTCAGGGAGGCGGAGCGGGTGGAGCCGGCCGACAGCCAGTCCCCGTCCATGCCCCGGTAGTAGGCGGTCTTCTGCTTGGTCCGGCGGTCGTTGGTGCCGTCGCCCGCCCGGGTGGTCACGTCGGCGTAGCCGCGGAACTGGCCCCAGGTACGGTACTTGGGCTGCACCACCTCGTTGTCGTCGTAGTGCCAGGCGGCGCCGCCGCCGTACTCGTACGAGGTGGTCTTGGCCAGCGCGCCGCCGGTTCGGTCGGCCTCCTGGATCATGGTGACGGCGTACTTCTGGAACCAGTCGGTGACCGGAGCGGTGTAGAACTTCGGCGTCCAGCTCACCGGGTAGCAGGAGTTGGTGTTGGTGGAGGCGTTGGCCGAGGCCACGTAGGCGGCGGTGCACGGGTTCGGCAGGCCGTAGGTGACGCTGGTCAGGCCACCCAGCTCGCTGGTGACCGAGGTCATCCGGTAGCGGTACATGCCGGGGAAGTTGGCGGTGTTCACCCGGTTCTGCATGGTGGTGCCGCCGAAGACCACGGGCGGGAGGGAGAGGGAGCCCGATCCGCCGGCCGTGGTGTCGCTGCCGGTGCGGGTGACGGAGGCCAGCCAGAGCGTCGGCGAGGTGCCGTCGCCGGTCGGCGGTTCGGTCTGTGCGAAGTCGTAGGTGTCGACCGGGAGGTACTTGGCGGCGGCCGTCGAGTACTGCTTGGTGACGATCTGCTTCAGCCGGACGGTCGAGAAGAACGACGGCGACTGCGAGGTGCAGGTCTTGCCGCTGTCGCAGACCAGGTCGAACGGCACGTCCGGGTACTGAGTCCCGGCGTTGGTGGCCGAGATCGGGTCACAGGTGGCGGCCACGCAGCGCGAGCCGGTGAGGAAGTGCACCTGGTCCGGGACGGTGCCGAAGGCGCCGTTGTCGAGGAACCCGTAGTCGATCCGGGACAGGTACGAGTCGCGGACGTACTTGGTGTTGGTCTTGCCCTTGTTCTGCCCGTAGTAGTTGGTGTCCTGGGTGTACCAGTAGGACATGGCCTGGCCCCGGACGTCCTTGACGTAGTCCAGGTGCCACTTGTAGGCCGTGGTGCAGACCGAGGAGTCGAATCCGGCGGCGTTGTAGCACGGGTCGCCGGCGTGCGAGGAGTAGACCGGCACCGAGTCGACCGAGTTGGTCACCGGCTTGCCGGAGCTCCAGCCGGGCAGCTGGTTGCGGCCGAAGGAGTACACCGTGCCGGAGCGGTCGGTGACGGTCCAGTAGTCGGTGTTGTAGGTGCCGGCGCCGTTGTTGGAGCCCGTGACGTGGGCGATGACCTCGCCGTTGTCGTTCTGCGGCTTCCAGGTGTTCTTGCCGGAGTCCCAGACCAGCGCGGTCGACGAGCCGTTCAGCGACAGGGTGAGGACCGGCCCCGCGTAGCACTGGTCATTGGTCTCGGAGGGCGAGGCGGTGCCGCCGGGCTTGTCGGCGCAGGAGGTGAAGGTCTGCTCGATGAAGGAGTCCGGGGTCGACCAGCCGTCGCCCAGCCAGGAGGCCTGCGCCTGGGTGGAGGCGGTCTTGCCGTCCACCGACCCGGAGTCGTAGCCCAGCGAGATGTTGGGGACCAGGGTGGTGGTGGCGCCGGGGGTCTGGACCGGGTACGCGTAGGTGAAGGATCCGCCGGCGCTGCCGCCCGTCCACGATCCGGCCGGGGAGAGCGCACTGGCCGCGTAGTCGCCGGCCGGGCCGCCGCCCTGGTTGCCGGAGTCGGTCGCGGCGAGGACCTGGAGGCCGGAAGCCGACGCCTTCGCGAGCCCGACCTCCGCGGACACGCTGGACGTCTTCGCGTCGTGCTGGGTCGGGAGCGGGGTCCGCACCCGGCAGTCCGCGACCTCGGGCGTGGTCAGCGCGCAGGCCGGGAGGGTGACGAGGCCGAGCCGGGAGGCGTAGTTGCCGCCGTAGGCCTCGGCGAAGGCCGAGTAGTCGACGCCGACCCGGACCTTGCCCGCGTCGGTGGACGGATCGATCGTGAAGACCACGCCGGAGATGCCCAGTTCGCCGGACTTCTTGTGGTCGAGCACCGTCACGCCGATGTCGGACGGCCCCTGCGGGGCGCCGCTGTCCGGTTTTGCCGCCTGCAACCAGACGGGCGTGCCGACGGCGGTCTGCCGGACGTCGGCGGACCTGTCCGAGGACGCGGCCAGGTGGGCGGCGCCCTTGGCCGCCTTCGGCCAGGTGGTGGCGCGCGGGGTGAAGCCGCGCTGGGTCTGTTCGACCTGCTGGGCGATCTTCGGCTTGAGGTCCTTGACGCCCTTCACGGCGCCCGCGGACGGCGCGTCGGGCTTCCACGGCCGGGCCTGGTCGGCGGCCTGGGCGGGGGTGGTGAGGAGCGCGAAGGCCAGCGCGGCCGAAGTCATCCCCCCCACCCACGGCAAGGTTCTTTGTTGACGAAGTATCAGTTCTGAGTCGGATTCTCCGACTCTTCGCTTCGCTCTGCGGAGCATGACTCGGTCACACCTCTGCGGTCGGCTGCATCGGGGCAGCACTGATTACCCGACGTGATGATCATCGTCGGAAGTGGCGATGACTATGGCAAGAGCGGCCGCCCCCCGTCACTGGCCACCCTTCGCTGACCACCTGATTTTGCCAATTCTTTGCCGCGAGTTGTGGTTGCCATAAGAGGACAAAGCGTCGACAAGTCGCCCAATCCTTTCTGACTGATCACCAGAGACCTATTCAGGTACGGCTCACGCTGTGCGACTCTCCTGCCCGACGCCGGTGCTACGCCGCCGTCCGAACCGAAGAACGAAAGGGTGGGGGCTCCTCGTGCCACCTTCCACGTCAAGACGCGTGCTCAGCGCAGCGCTGGGTGCGACGCTGACCGCACTGACACTCACCGCGGCGATACCCGCGCACGCGGACACCGCTCCGCCGCAGCCGGCCGGCACGGCGCAGTCGTCCGCCGCGCAGGCCGCGAGCCCGCTGACGGCCGAGCAGGCGTCCGCCAAGGCCTGGTCCACCAAGAAGGCCGTCGTCGTCCAGGCCGCCACCACGCCGACCGACGAGCTGACCGCCAACCCGGACGGCAGCTTCACCCTCCAGCAGTCCGTCACCCCCGTCCGCGCCTACCGGGACGGTGGCTGGAAGGCGCTGGACGCCACCCTGGTGAAGCGCGCCGACGGCTCGGTCGCGCCGAAGGTGAGCAGCAGCGCCCTGACCCTCTCCGGCGGCGGCTCCGGCCCGCTGGCGGAGATGAGGAACGGCAACCGCGCGCTCTCGCTGTCGCTCCCGGCCGCGCTGGTGAAGAACCTGCCGGCCCCGGCGCTGGACGGCCCCACCGCGACCTACGCCCTGCTGCCCGGCGTCGACCTGAAGGTCACCGCCGACGCGCAGGGCGGCTTCTCCGAGGTCCTGGTGGTCAAGGACGCCGCCGCGGCCGCCAATCCGGCCCTCAGGAAGCTCGCCTTCACCACCCGGACGACCGGCGTGGACCTGGAGACCGACGCGGCCGGCAACATCACCGCCAAGGACAAGCACGGCCAGGTCGCGTTCTCCGCGCCCGCGCCGGTCCGCGGCGTCTGGGACTCGGCGGCGGACGCCTCCGTGCCGACCGTCACCGACCCGACCGACGGCAAGGTGCTGGACGCCCGCAGCGGCAGCCCGGCCCGCTCCAGCGTCGCCGGACCGGGTGCCACCGCGCACACCGCGCCGCTGAAGGCGGAGGCCAAGGACGGGGCCATCACCCTCACCCCCGACTCCGCGCTGCTCTCCGGCGCCAACACCGTCTGGCCGCTGTACATCGACCCGTCCTACGCCGCCGCCGGTGGCAGCCGACTCGGCTGGACGTACGTCAGCTCGGCGTTCACGGGAACCAGTTACTGGAACACCAGCGACACCGCGGGCCTGCGGGTCGGTTACAACAACTGGGAGTCGCCCTACTACGTCGGCCGGGCCTTCGTGCGGATGTCCGTGCCCAACAACATCTACGGCGCGCAGGTCGTCTCGTCCACGTTCTACGCCACCGAGACCTGGTCGCCGTCGTGCAGCGGACGTGATGTCGAGCTGTGGAGGACCGACGCCATCTCGTCCTCGACCACGTGGAACAACCAGCCCGGCTGGATCACCAGGAGCGACACCAAGAACGTCGCCAACGGGTACAGCAGCGGCTGCCCCGCCGCCTCGGTCGGCTTCGACACCACCGGCGTGATGCAGAGCGCGGCCAACGGCAACTGGGGTGACATCACCCTGGGCCTGCGGGCGACCAGTGAGTCCGACGGCTACGGCTGGAAGAAGTTCCAGCCCAGCTCGATGACCATGACGACGCAGTACAACCACGTGCCGAACACGCCCACCACGCTGACCACCTCGCCGGCGACCTCCTGCACCGCGGCCACCCCGACCGTGATCGGCAACGGTGACGTCGTGCTGCGCGCCGCCGTCGCCGACGCCGACGGCGGCCAGCTCGGCGTCGCCTTCCGCCTGGTCAAGACGGCCACCGGTGCGGTGGTGGCCTCGTCCACCACCGACCTGAAGGCTGACTCTGGCACCACGGCTCAGCTCGTGGTCGGCCGACAGGCCCTGGTGACCGCGGCCGGCGGTGCGGCGACGACGTTCTCCTGGAACGTCTACACCAACGACGGTTTCGCCAACAGCGGTACCAGCGCCACCTGCCGGTTCACCTTCGATCCGACCGCTCCGGGCAAGCCGACGGCGAACACCGGCAGCGGCCCGTTCACGGTCGGCGCCCTGACCCAGGTGACCATCGCTCCCAACCCGGTGGGGACCGTCCCGGCGAGCTACGTCTACCAGATGAACGGTGCCGCGCCCAGTACGGTCGCCGCCGTCTCCGGTGCCGCCACCGTCAGCGTGAAGCCGGCCCGTGCGCACAACGTGCTGACCATCACCGCGGTCTCGGCCGGTGGCAACCCCAGCGGTGACAGCGAGGTCGTGGAGATCAACGCGGCGGCGCCGGCGACCGCCGTGGAGAACGACCTCACCGGCGACGGCCGGGCCGACCTCGTCGCGGTCGGTGGCAAGTCCGGCCTGCCGGGCGGTCTCTGGCTCGCGAGCGGTGCCACCGACAAGTCGCTGAACACCGCCGCGGACAACATCGGTTCCGAGGGGCTCGCGGGCACCAACCCGACCCCGGCGGACTGGAACGGCACCCAGGCGATCGTCGGGCACTTCCGTTCCGGCGCCGGCTTCAACGACGTCCTCCAGTACAACCCGACCACCGGCACCGGCCTGGTCCTCTTCGGCAACGGTGACGGTTCCGCGCTGTCGCCGCTGATCGGCAAGGGCGTCCCGTCGGTCGCCTTCACGTCGCCCACCACGAAGGCGACGGCCACCTGGGTGGCCAACGCCGGGAAGCTCTACACGACCGCCGCCCAAGGCGAGCCGAACCCGTTCCCCTCGCTGCTGAGCATCCTGGACGGCTCGCTCTACCTCCAGCCGACCACGGCCCAGTCCGGCGGCTTCTTCCCCGCCGAGGTCGACCTCTCCGACACCAACCCGACCGGCACCGGCACCTGGGCCGGCTGGACGATCGTCACCGCGCTCGGCACCGACGGCATGCCGGGCATGTTCGCCCGGTCCGACGCCGGCGGCCAGCTGTACTACTACAGCCCGGCGAACCTGCTGGCCCTGACCCTCGGCAACAGCGCCACCCCCGTCCTCGTCGCCCCGACGGGCTGGACCAAGGCCGCCAGGCCCACCCTCCAGGCCGCGGACATCGACCGCAACGGCACCCTCGACCTCTGGTCGGTGGACGCCAACGGCAGCGCCTCCGCGAACCTGTTCAACGGCACTGCCATCAGTGCCCAGGCCGCCCAAGCGCTGGTCACCGCCACCCACAGCTGGGCGCTCAACGACAACGCCACCGAGGGCGCGGCGGTCACCACCGCCGCCGACCGCACCGGAAGCCTGCCCCTCACCGGCCAGGCCGGTACGACCTGGAGCAGCAAGGACCTGTTCAGCCCCGACGTGCGCCTCAACGGCACCGCCAACGGTGTCCTGAGCACCGCCTCGCCGGCGGTGGACGTGTCGAAGAGCTTCACCGTCTCGGTGTGGGCCAAGCCTGACGCCACGGGCAGCGTCCTGCTCTCGCAGGACGGCAACAACACGTCCGGCTTCTTCCTCCATGCGAACAACAACCTCAACCAGTGGGAGTTCTGCATGGCCGTGCAGGACTCCGGCTGGTCGTACGACTGCGTGCACCCGGGCGCCGGCAGCCAGTACATCCAGACGGGGGCGTGGACGCACCTGACGGCGACGTACAACAGCGCCACCAGCAGGATGGCGCTGTACATCAACGGCATCGTGGTCAACACGACCGGGCACACCGCGGTTCCGGGTTTCAGCAACAAGGGCCTCCGGGTCGGCGACTACCTCAACACCGGCACCCACCAGCTCTTCTTCAAGGGTTCCGTCTCCAACGTCCAGACCTGGGCCGGCACGGCGCTGACGCCCAGTCAGGCAGCGCTGCTGTCGGGCACGCCCGGGTACGTGCTGTTCCCGAGTGACGACACCAACTACCCCAGCGGCAGCACCTGGTCCGCGGGCAACGCCCGGATGCGCTTCGACGGCGGTCAGCTCGTCGTCAACAACCCGGGCTACGGCACCTGGACGCTCGGCAGCGGCGGCAAGCCCGACGCCGTCCTCAGCCTCCAGGCCGACGGCAATCTGGTCAGCTACCCGCAGGCGGCCCACACCGCCGGCACCGCCCTGTGGGGCAGCGGCACCGCCTCGGCGCCCGGGGGCGTGATGTTCTTCCAGCCCGACGGCAACCTGGTCATCTACAAGCCGGACGGCAGCGCGATCTGGTCCTCCGGAACCTACAGCTACGGCCGCCGCTCGGCCGGCACCGAGTCCGGTGGCGACGGCAAGGTCCGCTGGGGCGACTTCGACGGCGACGGCCGGGCGGACGCGATCATCGTCAACGACGACGGGTCGGTGAACGTCAAGCTGAACAACGGTGGTGACGGCCACGGTGGTTGGACCGACCTCGGCAAGGTCGCGCTCGGCCTGACCAGTGACCGGACGAAGGTCCGCTTCGCGGACTGGGACGGTGACGGCAAGGTCGACTACCTGTACTTCACCGGCGGCGCGGTCACCGTCTACCTGAACAACGGCGGTGACGGCCGCGGCGGTTGGACGAACCTCGGCCAGGTCACCCAGGGCATCACCGGCGACGCCGACCACGTGCGGTTCGCCGACTTCGACGGCGACGGCAAGGCCGACTACGTCACGATCAGCGACAGCGGCGCGATCACCGTCTACCTCAACCGGGGCGGTGACGGCCGTGGCGGGTTCACCGCGATCGGCCAGGTGGCGTGGGGCGTCACGGGCGACCGCAGCCGGATCCGCTTCGCGGACATGGACGGCGACGGCAAGGCCGACTACAGCATCGTCAACCCCGACGGCTCCGTCACCACGTACATCAACCGGGGCGGTGACGTCGGCGGCGGCTGGTACCTCCGCCCGAGGATCATCCTCGGTGCGGCCACCAACCAGAACCAGGTGAGCTTCGCCGACATCAACGGCGACAGGCGGCCGGACTACCTGGTCACCAACGGCGCCACCACGGCCCGGCTCTCCAACGGCGGCGACGACTTCGCCACCCCGGGCTGGTTCGACTGGGGCCAGATCCTGGGCACCGTCTGATCCCATAGCGGGCGTTCCGAGGGAAGGGCGCCGCCGCCCCGTTCGGTAGCCACCGGCTGCCGGACGGGGCGGCTTCTGCTTGGGCAGGAGCAACTGGGCTTCGTTGCACGGCTGTTGCCGCCCGTAGGCGCTACCGATCCGCCGTGGCGGGAACAAGCGGGGGAGAAGCGGTGCGGGGGAGGCACGGATGAGACGGACGGCGTGGGCGGCGGGGTGTGCGGCGGCGGTGCTGGCCCTGGGGGCCGCGGCCTGTACGGGGCAGGGCGGCGGCTGGGCCCTGGAGTGGGGTGTCGGCGTGGTGCCGGAGCCGACGGTGCTCGTACGGGCGGCGCCGGCGGGGAACGGGGTGGCGCTGTCGCAGGCGGCTCCGGCGTCGGCGCAGTGGATCGTTGGCGAACTGTCCGAGCGGGACGCGATCCCGGACGGCTGTCCGGTGCCCACGCTGTCGGACATGATCGTGCTCGACAACACGGTGGGGCACAACCGCGCGTTCGTGGTGTGGCTGAAGGACGACGACATGCAGTGCGTGGCCTCGCTCAGGGAGAGCGGCGGCTTCCGCATAGTCAGCCTCGGCACCCGGCTCGATCGCCAGGCGGAGCAGTGGAGCCCGGTGTGGTTCGAGGGGTGGGCGATCTTCACCGTCTTCCCGGGCGACGCGGGGAAGGTCGTGATCAAGGGCGACGACGACCACGTCTTCGGGCCGCCGCACCAGCGGGTGGTGGACTTCGGAGACGGTCGGGAGCTCACGGTCGTCGAGTACGCCTACCTCCTCGCGGGCCCGGAAAAGCCGGGCCTCTCCGCCCGGGCACAGGTGTGTCCCGGCACCGGCCAGTGCCGCCCGGCCCGCTGGATCGAACCTCCACAGCCCACGGCGATGCCGGCCGGGTTCGGTCCCGCCGGATAGTCCCGCCCGCCCCATTACGTCGGTGGTCGGCCCGCCGGCGGTCGGTCCGCCCGTAGCAGTCGGCCCTCGCCGCCGGTGAACTCGACGCCCTGGAAGGAGGCGCCGGAGGCCACTTCGCCGAATCCGAGGTCCCGGTGCAGATCGAGCGAGGCGCGGTTCGCGGCGGAGACGAAGCACCAGAGCGCCGAGCCCCGCTCCCAGGCCCATGCCATCCGCCACCGGGTCAGCAGCGTCGCGATGCCGTGGCGCCGCCAGTCGGGATCGACCGTGACACCGGTCAGGTAGTAGCCGGCCGGGGCGCCGTCCCCGGCGTGCTCGGGCAGGTACGTCGCGTTCGCGTAGCCGACGGCCGTGCCGTGCACCTTCGCGGTGATCACCAGGTCGCGCTCGGCGCGGAGCGCCCGGTGGATGCGGCCTGCCCACTCGTCCGCCGAGCCGCCGCGTGCCCGGGCCTGGAGCGCGGCCAGGGCCGGCACGTCGTCCTCGGCCGCCTCCGCCACCACCACGGCGCCGGTCACCGGAGCGGGCCGCGCGGCCGGGCTCGGGGCGTAGGCGGCGAACCCCGGGTCCGTGCCCGTCATGTCGCTTCACCCCCGTGTTCGTCCCGAAACCCCTGTGATCGTCCCGAACCGCCACGCTAGTGCGGCCGCCGTGCTCCCCGCCACCCGGGCGGGCGGGTGCGCGGCGGCCTCCCGCCCTGGTTGCTGGGCATGTGCCGACGGCGCAGGCTGGAAGGACCCAAGAGGTCCGGTTCCGCCCCGGGCCGGGAGGCGAGGTTCGCGATGAGCAGGCTTGAGGAACAGATCACCATCGACGCCCCCGCGCAGGAGGTCTGGGGCCGGCTGCACGACATCGAGGGCTATTCGACGTTCATGGACAGCGTCCAACGCGCTTATGCGCCCAGCAGCGACCGCGCCCATCTGGACGTGCGGGCCGGCGAGGTGCAGCGGGGGTTCGACGCCGTCCTCACCGACCACGGAGCCGAGCAGGTCCTCGCCTGGGAGACGCAGGGCAGTCCGGAGCTGAAGGGCTCGCTCTCGGTGCGGTCGCTGGACCGCGACCACAGCGAGTTGCAGGTGCACGTGGAGTACGAGCCGCAGGCCATCCACGACACCTTCGGCGGTCCGAAGGGCATGGCCCAGGTGCACCGGATCGAGAACACCGTCCGGGGCGGTCTGGAGCAGTTCAAGAGCCTGGTGGAATCGGAGCGGTAGCAGGCCGGGGCCAGTAGGTGGTCGGCCCCGACCACCCGTGCGGTCGGGGCCCGTGCGCGATGGCGTGGTCAGGCCCTGGTGGGGGTGGGGAGTGTCGGGCCGGGGCTGGTCGGGGGCTCGGACGGGCGGGGCATGCAGGGCTGGGTCGAGGCCGGGGCGGCGGTGGGGACGGGCACCGGGGTGCACTCGCTGGGGTACATCGGGCCGATCATCTCGACGTGCCTGACCTGGTACGGGGCCTGCCCGTACCAGCCGTGGAAGGTGACGGTGACCTCGCGGACGTCGCCGACGGCGAACGTCGTGCCCAGGGACTTCCAGCTCGGCCCGTCGGCCCAGAAGGTCAGCTCCCCGGTGCCCGTTCCGGTGCCGGAGATGGTGGCGAAGGTGTACGCGCCGGACATGTAGGCCGAGAAGGAGTACCTGGTGCCGGCCTCGACCGGCACGATCTGCCGACAGCCGGCGTAGTCCTGCCCGCCCGGGCGGCCCTCGACGACCTGGCCGGTCTGGACGAACTCGCCATCGCAGTGCCAGCCCCGGTCGAGCGGGTCGCGGAAGTCCCCGTTCTTGATCCAGTCCAGCGGCGCGGGCTGGGCGGTGGCGGAGCCGTTCACGGCGAGGGCGGTCGCGGCGGCCAGGAGGAGGGCGCCGAGGGCGGCGCCGAGCGGACGGCCGCCGTGGGCGTGGCGAGGGCGAGGGCGCGGGCGTCTTGGGGGACGGTGCGGACGCATGGCATCTCCGATGTGGGGGAGTTCGGGGGGTGCTCAGGGGGCGGAACCGGGGCTGCTCAGGGGATGTCAGGGGATGTACGTGCGCTGGCAGGTGGGGGAGGGCGACGCGGACGGGGTGCCGTCGGTCGCGGTCGGTGCCGGGGTGGTCGGCTCGCCGCACGGGCGCGGTTCGAGACCGGGGCCGACGAAGGACACCCGCCGTACGTCGTAGGCGCTCTGTTCGTACCAGCCGTGGAAGTACACGGTCAGCTCGGTGGTGTCCGGCCCGGTGGTGACCTGGGTGGACAGGTCGTTCCAGCCGCTCTGGCTCGACCAGGCGGAGGCGTTCTCGCCGCCCGCCCCGGTGACGCCGACGAAGGCGAACCGGCCGCGCACGGTGGCGGAGAGCGTGTACGCGGAGTTCGGCTGGACCCGCACCCGCTGGGCGCACCGCGCGGTGCTGTCGGCGGTGGGGTTGCCGGACACGTAGTGGTCGTGCGGGATGTGGCTGAGCTGGACGTTCGGCTCGCAGGTCCAGATCCACGGGTACGAGTCGAAGGCGCCGTTGACGATCAGGTCGACCCTCGGGAGCGGGTCCGCCGAGCCGGTGGCCAGGCCGACGGTGGAGGCTGCCGCGGCGACGGTGAGGGCGAGGCTGACGGGCAGGCCGAGGCGTCTGCTCCGGCGGATGGGGCGCGTGGGGCTCGCAGCACTTGCGGGGCTCGCAGGACTGGCGGGGCTCGCAGGACTGGCAGGACTTTTGGGGCGGGGGTGGCCGAGTGCACGCATGCCGTCTCCGGGTGGGGGGAGTGCCGATGGGGCAGCGGTGCGAGGGAGTGGAGGACACCATGGTGGATGCGGCCCGCCGCCGTCAAGGTGGGCGGCAGGCCGGTGAGTTGACGCCGGAGCGCGGGCGGAGGGGGTCGGTCCGCCGCCCTCAGCCGGTCGTCGGCGAGGGTTCCACGGGCGGCGGATCGGGCGAGTAGCGGGCCCCGCGGGCGTTGGAGTGGGCGAGGTGGTAGGTGGCGCCGTCGAGGTGCAGTTCCAGGGGCGGAGGATCGGTGACCAGGTGGGTCCGGTGTCCGTCGCCGTCCACCCGGGCCTCCGTCTTCGGCGTGTTCAGGGACCGCGCCCAGCTCTCCGCCTGTTCCCGGGGCCACAGGAAGCGGGCGGCGAACTCGTGCTCCTCGCCGGGCTCCGCCTGCGTCAACGCGCGCACCAGCGCCGGGCTGTAGACGTCCTTGACCCGGAAGTTCTCCAGGAACCGGATCTGGATCACGATCCGGATGTAGCGACGGCTGTTGCCCCGGTGACGCCCGGCCACGATGACGTTCTCGCCGCCGTCTCCCCAGGCCGGCGGGGCGATCCACACCTTCGCCCCCGGTGCGAAGTGCCGCAGCCCCTCGCGGATCTCCAGCCCGCCTTCGCCGTGGCTGGTCTCCTGGGCGACGTTGGCCACGAGGCACACGCCCAGTGGCTTCGGTTCGGTTGCGTCGGTCATGGCTGCCATGATCGCTTGAGACGGGCGTGATGGCCCGGGATTTTTCCGCGGACCGCTCCCGACGGGTTTGCCCTGCGGCCTGTGCCGTGTGGCCTGCGACCTGTGGCCTCTGACCTGCGGCCATGTGCCGTGACGCCTGAACAGGGAAAATGCGGTGCTCAGCCGTTCGGTGCCGTGAGAGGCTGGGCCGGTGCCTACGACCCTCCGTCCCCTGGACGCCCGCCACTTCCCCGCCTGGCTCGAACGCAGTCGGGACGAGTACGCCAAGGATCTCGTCGCTCTGGGGCAGACGTCCGAGGACGCCCACCGGAACGCGGGCGAGAGCATGGCCGAGTCCTTTCCGTCCGGGAGGCCGACCCCGGGGCACGCGGTCTTCGAGGTGGTCGACGATGCCGGGGTGGCCGTCGGCTACCTCTGGATCGGACCGGACTCGAGCGACGACGCCGGCGCCTGGTGGATCTGGGACATCGCGATCGACGCCGACAAACGCGGTCGCGGCCTGGGGCGAACGGCCATGCTCCTCGGAGAGGAGTACGCCCGGGCGCAGGGCGCCCACACGCTGGGTCTCAACGTCTTCGGGTTCAACGCGGGCGCGCGTGGCCTCTACGAGTCGCTCGGTTACGAGACGACCTCGGTGAAGATGCGCAAGCGGCTCGACTGAGCCTCAGGCGGCGACGCACAGGAGGTCGGCGGGGCCGACTTCCCGCGCGCGGCCCGTTCGCGCGGGAGGTCAGACCCGGTCGAGGGGCCGGTGCGGCTCGGCCGGGAGCTCCACGGTGATCGCGTCGCCGGGGCGGACCACGCCACCCGCCTGGACGACGCCCATGATTCCGGCCTTGCGCACGATGTTCCCGGCCTCGTCGCGGTGGACGACCTGCTTCAGCAGCCCCTGCTGGAAGTTGTCGATCTGCAGGCAGGGGTTGCGCAGGCCGGTGACCTCCACGACGGCCTCGCCGCCGATGCGCAGCAGGGCGCCGACGGGCAGGCCGAGCAGGTCGATGCCGCGCGTGGTGATGTTCTCGCCGAGGTCGCCGGGCGCCACGTCGAAGCCCCCTCCTCGCCGACCTCGGCGAAGAGCTCCTCGTGGATGAGGTGGACCTGGCGCAGGTTCGGCTGGGCGGGGTCCTGTGCGACCCGCGAGCGGTGCTTGACCGTGACGCCCGCGTGCACGTCCCCCTCGACCCCGAGCCCGGTGAGCAAGGTGATGTCGGCCCGGTTGGGCTTGGTGAAGGAGTACTCGCCGTTGCTGCTGACCGCCGTGACCGTCCCGCTCATCCCGTGGACCCCCCTTGTTCGGTGGACATGGTTCATTTGCGAGCCTAGTCCACCGTCCCTCGGCGCACGGCGCCCTACTGCTGCCGCGGAGCGGGGAGCGGGGAGCGGGGGACGTCGGTGTGGGGTCGACTTCCTGGGTGCGGGTGGTGGCTCGGGTGCGGCGCGGGCGGGGGCGGGCCGGTGGTCAGAGTCCTTCCGGGCAGGGGGTGTCGTCGCGCGGACAGGTGAGGAGGGCGCGGGACACGTACTGGCTGGTGTTCGGGTACCAGCCCCAGACGACGTCACTGGCGGCGTCCTGGGCGAGGGTGTCCCGGACGAACTGTAAGCGTGTCTCGTCGGTGCTGCCGTAGGACGCCGGGTGGGGGAACTGGCGTAGCTCGCCTGCCATCCAGGCCACGGCGTCCTCGACGGTGTGGAAGGTGCCCCGGATCAGCCGTGGCGGTTTCCGGAGCCACTTCCCGACCTCCATCGGCGGGAGGTCGTCGTCGCGGGACTTGCTCTCCGCGCGCTCCCGGCCGGTCCATCCGTGTGCGTGCCAGTGCTTCGCCATGACGTTCCTTCGGTTGTGTGCCGGACTCCTGCGCCGGCGAAAGGGGCTGCTCAGGCTAGCGATCCGGATCACGTGGTCGGGGCCGTCCGCGGAGTCGGGTGGCCGGGTGATCGATGGTGGTCGGCTTCGGGCGATCTCGGCCATCCTGGGTGCATGGGTGATCGTGCGAACTTCGTTGTTGTCCGGGAGAGCGGTGAGTACGAGCTGTACCTCTCCCGGTTCGGGGCGGCGGGGATCGACCTCGACCTGATGGCCGGGCCGGCGCGGGCGCTCGCGATGGTGGAGCGGCCGGGCGCGTCCGTAGGCGGGTCGTGGGGACTGCCGGGATGCACAGGAAGTCGCTCGGCCGACTTCCTGTGCGGGGGTGAGCTGAATCAGGGATCACGTTCCCAGAACAGCGTCCTTGGCTGCCAGCGCCAGAGCGCTCTGGGTCGGGTAACGGAGTCCGATCCGGTTCCAGTGGAAGATGACGTGATGGGCAATGACCGCGCGCACACCTCGGGTGAGTCGCCCCTCGGACCACAGCAGGTGCAGCATCCGGCCCGCCTGCTCGAAGGCGTCCAGCCAGGTCGTGGTGAGGTCCGAGGTTCCGTCGGGCACCGAGGTGAGTCCTGACCGGGGGTCGGCGACGAGGAGTCGGGCCACGGCGTCCCGGAGCTTGCGTACCTGCTCCTCCGACGTTTCGCCGGTGCCCGGTCGGCTCCCCGCCACGCGGGCCCAGACGTCGCCTTGTTCGTACCAGTCGAGACCGGCACAGCGCATCATCGCCGCGCACAGCAGTACCGACAGCTCCCGGCGACGGTCGGGGCCGGGCAGCCGGAGGTAGTCCAGGACGTGTTGGCTGTCCTGATGGAAGAGCCGGTGGGCGGCGTCCATCGCCTGCCGGCCGCCGAAGGCGTGGACCTCCGGCTCGTAGATCTTTTCCACCCAGCCTTCGACGGCGCCGTGGTCCCGCAGGGCGGCCAGCGCGACCGTCACCACCCTCCTGGCTGCGGCGGTGGAGTCCTGGTTCGTGGAGTTGTAGCGCAGTCGCCACTCGTCCTTGCGGATGAAGAACCAGGACTCCACCGGGCCGGTGCCCGTCACCCGCAGGGCATCCCCGAGGTGGTCGGCAGCGGCCTGTTCGGCGCGGTGCCGGTTCACGAACCGGATGTCCGACTGCTGCCACAGCTCGTATCCGTCGTCCATCTCGATCCCCTTCTTCGGCCTGTCAGTTGAGCAGGAGGCAGCTGTCCCAGCCGGTGGCCGGGGCCGTGCCGGTCGCGGTGTGCAGGGCCAGCGCGAGCCCGGCCGAACCGTCCAGGAGCCCGGAGTGGGGCGCTTGTGGGCCGCCGACCAGGTGCGGCAGTAGGAAGTTCAGCTGCTCGGTGATCTCGGGGTCGTGTGCGTCGCCGTCGATGCGCCATGCGGTCTGAAGCAGCCCGGCCCAGCCGTGACACAGGCCGCCGTCGGTGATCCGTGCCAGTTGGGCCGGGTCGGTGAGGCAGCCGAGTAGCGCGGTCTCGGCGAGCCGCCGGCGGGCATCGTCGCCGGTGGCCTGTCCGGCGAGTTGCTGGGCGCGGGCCAGTCCCGGGGTGCCGTAGCACCAGGACGGACGCATGGGCCCCTGCTGGTGGACGGTGCCGGTGCGGTGCTCCTCCAAGGTGATCCACTCCGGCCACCACGCTCCCGTGGTGGTGCACTGCTGCCACTGGTCGAGCCAGTCGCAGATCCGGTCGATCGCCTGGGTGTGGCCGTCGACGGTGATCCCGCGTTTCATGGCCAGGCTCAGCAGCGCGAGGGGTCCGGCGATGCCGTGGGCCATGCCGTGGTTCGCGTGGCCGTCAGGGAACTGCGTGGAGAGTTCACCGGAGGGTGCCAGGTCGGTCCACCAGCCGGGCAGGTCGCACGAGGGCGGGCCGATCGGTTCGGTCAGGCGCACCAGATAGGCGAGCACATCGCGAAGCACCTGGCCGTGCGGGAATCGGCGCAGGTGGTGCGAGCCAAGACCTGTCAGGCCGTAGACCAGATCGAACTCGGCGAGGGCGGGCCGCTCGCGGCGGTCGATGCGGGCGTGAGCCGCCTCCAACCGCTCCCGGGTCACGGCGGTGGTGGCGGCATCCAGCACGGTGAGCGCCCGGTCGTAGCGACCGGGGTGGGCGGCGCCGTGGAAGGTGAAAGCGAGGGCCGGGGCGCCGTAGAAGACCGTGGCGTGCTTGCCGGTCTCCGCGCCTTCGCGGGTCGCTACCGCCAGCCAGTGGTGCGCGGTGTCCCAGCTGCCCCGGCCGGCGGCGGCGCGTTCGACAGCCAGCAGCGCGAGGGCGGCGGCACCGCGGATCAGCGACTGCGGATCGAGTCGGCGACGAACACCCTCTCGGCCGCCGTCATCGCCTCGCCGCCGAAGCGGCCGTACTCCGGAACGTAGGTGTCGAGCTGGAGGCGTCCGACCAGGCCCAGCCCGCGCAGCCGCGCGGCCCAGGCGCCGACCCGGGCGGCGGCGGGTCCGAAGTCCCCGGGGCCGCCGAGTCGCAGCCGCAGCCGCAGGTGGTGCTCGGGGTCGGCGTAGCGCAGGAACCACCATGGGGGCCGCTCGTCGAAGTCGTCCAGCAGCTCGGGCAGATGGGTGGTGAGGATCTGCGGCTGGCGGGCGGGGTGGCCGTACACCTTGGCGTAGAGCCACGTCGAGTGGCCGGGCAGGTGATCTCGGACGGTCCCGGTCGCCTGCCGGTGGACGCGGCGCGGGCGACTGGGCGGCGTGGTGGCACTCAGCGGCAGGACGATCTCGTGCGTCCGGCCGTCCAGCCAGCCGTCGTCGTTCGGTCCGCCGGCCTCGGTCAGCACGGCTGTTCCTCGTTGGTCGAGGTGGGCACGGAGCAACGCGAGGTGGGCGGGCTCGTCGAGGTCCAGCCGCAGTCGGAGGCCGTTCTCGTCCAGCTGCACGAGCTTGGGCACCCGCAGCCGCGCCCGCCGGCCGTCCACCGCGGCGGCCCAGTGTGGCCATGCTTCGCGGTGGTCGGGTAGCTCGGCATGGGTGAGGGTCCAACGAGCGGGGGAGAGGACGGTCCGGCCGTAGCGGATTCGCGGCAGGAACGGCAGTTCGTCGCCCGCGCCCCAGTAGAACGCCTGGAAGGTGGCGGCGCGGGAGCGAACCAGTTCGCACAGGAACCGGGCGATGGGTTGGGTGTGGTGGAGGAAGTCCACCGCGTTCATCACGGTGGGCTCGACCGAGCGGCCGGTCGAGAGGGAGACGAGCCGCAGCCGGGAGCCGTCGCTGGTGACCGCCAGGTCGTCCAGGGGGATCGTCCGATGGTCCACGGGGGCGTGCTCGGCGAGCGGGATCACGGTGGGCAGGACGGCGGGGGCGCGGTGGACGTTGCCGGTGCGCACGTACATCGGCGGACCGGACACCTGGGCCGGCACCGCGCCCTCGTCCATGGTCGCCAGCCGTCCGTAGGCGAGGGCCATGCGCTGCCGGTCCGTCGGGTCGAGCAGATGCAGGAAACGGCCGGCGGCCGCCCCGGCGGCCCGCAACGCACCGACCACGACCAGCCGGAACGCCCCGCTGTCCAGGGCCGCGCGGGAGGGGGCCTGGAGGTGGAACGACACCTCGACGTGGGGCGTCGGCTGGGTGTTCTCGCTGACGTCGGCGGCGAGTTCGGCCACCGCCTGGTCGTCCAACACCACTTCGCTCCGGCCGTCGATCGCGGCGCGCTGCGCCAGGGCCAGGAGCCGGCGGTCGCGGCGGGACACATCCGATGCGGGCTTCCTGAGGAGCGAGCCACGGTAGGTCGCGGGGAAGCCGAGCCCGGTGTCGGCGTGGACCAGGTCGGCCACCGGGATCAGCGCGCCGGGGCCGTAACGCTCCACGAACTGCTGGTGGTAGGCCCCCCACGCCGGGCTGCCGAACGGGTACGGTGTCAGCCTCGCCAGAGCCCCCGCCGCGGCTGCGGCCTCGCGGGCGACATCCTCCGGGAGCGTGATCGCGCAGTCCAGCCGGAGGTCCGTCATCAACGGCTGCGCCACCGTCCCGCACGTGGACCGCATGCGGGCGTCGGCGTCTCTCCGGGCGGCGCGGCGCCGGTCGGCATCGGTTGCGGTGTTGTGCGCGGCCAGGGCTTCATTGATCGCGCGGAGTTCGCCCAGCAGGAGCTGGACCTGCGGCAGTTCCTCGGCGCCGGCGCGCTCCAGCTGGTCCATGAGGTGGGTGAGCGGATCGGTGACGGTGGCCGGTGCGTGCAGGGCGGTGATCAGGAACCGCTGGTGGATGAGCCCGGCCAGCAGGTCGGCGATGGTAGCGGTCGGCGCGTCGGGGAATCCGGCCGTCAGCAGTTTGCCGAGCGCACGTACCGTCAGCCGGGTTCGGGCGGCTGTCATCACCGCCTGGACGGGCCGGCTGTGGCGTACGGCGACCTCGGACGGGCTGATGTCATCGCTGCCGGCGGTGCTGGGTTGGACCGGCAGCACCAGGCGACCGTCCCTGACGAAGCACAGGTTGTTCGCCAACACCGTCAGCCGATCGTGCAGTTCGGGTATCGCCTCCAGGCGCCTGATCACCTCGTCCAGCCAGACCGCGTCCGGCCTCGCCGAGGCGCGGTGCTCACCGCCCCAGCGGGTAACGCTGTGCGGGCCGATGCGGACCGGCCCGACCCCGGCGAACAGGCCGAACGGGGTGGCGCGGCCGGTGAGCCTGAGCAGGTATCGGACAGTGGACAGGACGGTCCGCTGAAGGTGCCGTTCTTCCAGGGGGTGACCATCGCAGACCCGTTGGAGGCGATCGGCCAGCCCGGGGCTGGCCACCTCGATGGCCTCGGCGACCGTGGGAAGCTCCCAGACCTGGCGCAGCCAGTCCCGCCGCAGATCGGTTCGGCTGGGCGTCCGCTCCTCGCCCAGACTCGGCCACGGCGGCAGTCGCAGACCGGCGGGGTGGGCGACGGCCCGGATCAGGGCCGCATCGACGTGTTCGTACAACGTGCCACCTCGGGATTCTCCGCAGCCCCGGCCCGGTGCTCGCAGACGCACCGGGCCGGGACGTGATCACTCGGTACAGGCTGTTCAGGCGATGATCAGACCGCCCTCGCCCCCGCCGCCACCCTCGCCGCCGCCACCCCCGCCGCCGTTGCCGCCCCCACCACCGGCGCCGCTGGCGCACGCCGGGCAGGTGCTGCCGCAGCCGTCGTCGGTGCTGCGCATGATCGCCGTCAGCACGTCGGCGTTGCGGACGATCGACACGTCGAGGTCGAACTCGGTCGTGCTGTCCGTGACCTTGTAGGCCATTGTTGATCCCCTTCTTGCATAGTGGTGATCTCGAACGCCTGGCCCTTCATCGGGACCAGGAGACGGTGAACCGGGTGTGCTTCTTGTCGATGACCAGGCCCCCGGCAAGCTGGTCGGCGGGAGTGCCCATCGGGTGGGCGAGGATGACCGGGGCCGGCCCGCCGCGGTGGCTGCTCTGCCAGGTGTTGATCTGCTCGACCACCCTGGCCGCCAGGGCTTCCGCGCCCGAACCGTGCCCGTACACGCCGAACTCATGGCTGTCCGGGCCCAGTTGCCGCAACACGACGTAGGCGAAGGCGCCGCCGTCGACCACCGCAGAGCTGCCCCACGGCCGCGCCTGGACGATCCCGGCCGCCACGGCGGATTCGTGCGCTGTCAGCAGACAGAAGCCCGGCATGGAGGTCGCCAGGAACATGTCCAGGTCGTCGAAGGGCTCCTGGTCGCCCACCGTGACCCCGGACCACAGTTCCACCCTGGGCTGCTTCAGTGCGGCGGCCAGAAGGACCCCATCGGCCTGCTGCCCGTCGTCGACCCGAAGCGCCACCGTGTCGCCGTGCAGGTAGACCACCTCTTCACCGAAGGCGCCGGCTCCTTGCATCGCGACGAATCCGGCCCGCTCGATCGACCGACTGACCAGGTGTTCGCCTTCCAGCTGGAAGGCCACCGAGCGGTTGAGGCTGCGGACTCGGATCGGCACGACGATCCGGCCACCCGGCGACAGCTGCTCCCACCATGCGGGCGGGATGTCCCAGGCCCCGACGGTGACCACGATGCGGTCGTACGGTGCGTGCTCGGGGACACCGAACTCGCCGTCGGCGAGCACCACGTTCACGTGCTCGTACCCGGCTTCCGGGAGGAATCGCATGGCACGGTCGACGACGAACGGGTCGATGTCCATGGTGGTGACCTCGCCGCCCTCGCCGACCAGCTCCGCGATGTATGCGGCGTTCACTCCGCCCGAGCCGATCTCCAGAACCCGCATGCCCGGCTGGATGTCGGCCTGCTCCAGCATGAACGCCTGGATGCGGGGTGCGGAGACCGTACTGATCGCCAGGCCCCGCTCATCGCGCTTGGTCACGATGGGCTGATTCGAGTAGACCTCCGCCACGGGGGCCTCGGGGGCGAAGAGGTGGCGGGGAACGGCTCGGAAGGCATCCGCCACCCGGCCGGTGCGGATCGCGTTCAATCCACGCAGCTGGTCGACAAGGGCCGCGCACAGCGACTGGACGGGAGTGACGATCTTGTCACTGTCGGTGGTCATGTTCGGGAGCATAGACACTGCTGCCCCCTCGATCGGGCACATACAGGAAATCCCTTATCGAGAACGGTGCGTGAGGTGTGGCGCGAGATGTCTCGGGGTGTGCAGCACGACCACTTGTCGATGCAGGCCGGGCGCGCTCGTAGGCGGGCGCTTCAGGTGCGGGTGGCTTGGGTGCGGCAGTGGGTGAGGGCGTAGGTGAGGCGGGGGTCGGGGTTGGGGGTGGTGGTGAGGAGTTCGCCGGCGGTGGTGAGGGTGGTCCAGTAGAGGGTGGGGTCGTCGGTGCGGGGGAGGGGGTTGGTGGTGGCGAGGGAGAGGTAGGCGGTGGTGAGGTTGCCGGTGGTGAACCAGCGTTGGAGGCCGTGGTGGTGGCCGGGGCGGAGGTTTCCGTGGGCGTTGACGGCGGTGGTGAGGAGGGCGATGACGGTGTGCTGGGTGGGGGTGAGGGTGGCGGGGACGTCGAAGACGCCGAGGGCTTCGAGGACTTCGCCGGTGTCGGCTTCGGTGTTGGGGCGGGGGTTGGCGAGGAGGGCGTCGTGGCACTCGTCGAGGCGGCGGGTGATGTCGGGGAGGGGGATGTCGAGGGCGAGGCAGACGGCTTGGGCGCAGGGCACCGGCTTGTGGCCGAGGCGGGCGAGGAGGGCGTAGGTGGCGGCGGGGGTGGCGCCGCGCGAGAGGGTGTGGCGGGCGAGGGTGGAGAGCTGCATGGGTGGGATTCGGGCTTTCAGGCGGTGACGAAGGTGGGCGTGGTGGCGGGGGCGATGACGGCCCAGATGAGCTTGCCGATCCCGCCGGGGCGGGGCGCGCAGCCCCAGCGTTCGGCGAGCTGGTTGACGAGATAGAGGCCGCGTCCGTGTTCGTCGGCGGGGGTGGGGGTGCGGAGCGTGGGGCGGGTGGAGTCGGCGTCGTGGACTTCGATGCGCAGGTGGCCGTGGACGGCGGCGAAACGGACCTCGATGTGGCAGTCGTCGGGGGCGTTGGAGTGCTGGACGGCGTTGCCGAAGAGTTCGCTGAGGAGGAGTTCGGCGGTGTCGGCGTAGCGGTCGCCGGAGGGGAGGCCGGAGAGGTAGGCGCGCAGCAAGTAGCGCGCCAGGGGAGCGGATTCGACACAGGAGTCGAGACGGGCGACGAACATGCGGGGGCGGCGACGGGTGGTGGGCATGGGGGGACCTCGGGGGCGTGAGGGGGGCGTGCGAATGGAGCGCACATTCACGCTGTGCAAGCAGGTGATTGCGTTCCGGTGACAATCATCGAGGTGCGGGAGTTACGGTGGCGACCGAAACACTGTGTGGAGACTCACGGCACCTGAGGGGGAGTTACGTGGCACATCGGCGCCTTGAGGCCGGACCGACGAAGAGCCCGGCAGAGTTGTTCGGCGAAGCGGTGCGCTTCGCGCGTGAGCGAGCCGGCTACACGCAGGGGCAGTTGGGCAAGCTGCTGCACCTCGACCGGACGGTGATCACTCGGTTCGAGAGTGGCAGTAGGTCGATGGATCGGGAGACCGTGGAGAGGCTCGACGAGCTCCTGGCCATGGGGGGTCTGCTGGTCCGGCTGTGGGAGCGGGTGGACTGGCAGGCGGATATCGAAAGCCCGAACTGGTTCGAGAAGTTCACGGACCTGGAGGGTGAAGCGGTGGCGATTCGGGTGATTCAGTTCAACCGGATCAATGGCCTCTTGCAGTGCGAGGAATATGTTCACGCGATGATTGGCACCGGAAGAGCGCGCAACAACCCGAAGCTGTACACCGAACTGGTCGACGGTCGGTTGAACAGGCAGGGCCGTTTCCTGGTTCCTGATGGCCCGACACTCATGGTGGTGCTCGATGAGAGTGCCATCCGTACCGTCATCGGCGGCCCCGGCGTGATGCGGCGACAGATGGAGCACCTGCTCGCGGTGACCGAGCGCTCGAACATCGTTGTCGAGGTGCTGCCGTTCGGCCGCCCGCTGCCGACAACTCCGTCGACATCCATGCTGTTGATGTTGCTGCCGGACGGGAGGGAGTGGGTGTACTCGGAGAGCCTGTACCGTGGGCACTTCAGCGACGCCCCGGAGGTTGTCGAGAAGTCCAGGCGGGACTTCGACGTGGTGCGCTCCGCTGTGCATTCACCAGGGGAGTCCCGCGCCCTGATCGCCGATGCGATGGAGGAGTACCGCTTTGCGGAACGTCGATCTGAGAACGGCCACCTGGCGCAAGAGCACCTACAGCGGGGACGATGGGGCCGAGTGCATCGAGGTGGCCCTCGGATTCCTTTCCGACTCCGTCCCGGTCCGTGACTCCAAGGACCCCAGCGGCCCGGCCCTCGTCTTTCCGGCCTCCGCGTGGGGCTCCTTCATCTCCGCAGTCCGGGGAGCCGAGTTCCCGGTCTGAAGCCGGACCGGCGGGCCACTCGCCCAGCCGCGTGGCAGCTGGGCGGGCAGCCCGCCGGCTTCGATCAGTCGGACGGAACTCCTAGCAGCGGTACTCGGTGGTGCCCTGGAAGGTCGAGCCGGCGGAGGTCCAGGAGTAGATGTCGTAGACCCCGTACAGAAGGCTGTTGGGGGCGACGAACGTCCTCGTCAGCCGCTGGCTCCAGCCGCTCGTGCCACCGGTGGCCGAGTTGTAGTTGGTGTACGAGCTCGGGCAGCCCATCCCGGTCAGGTTGGTCGGGCCGGTGTCGGCCGACGCCGTGCCGGTGAAGCCGAGCAGCAGTGCGCCGCCCATGGCGGCGCTGGCCGCGATCTTCGCAATCTTGCGCATGGTTCCTTGCCCTTTCGATCGACGGAAGGTTCACAGGAGGTGCGAGTCGCGGGGCTTGCGATGCTCCCGTGACCAACGACGATCCTCTGGTCTCACCAGGCACGCGTCAATGGTCTGATCCAAAGTGGTCTGGACCAATTGGAGGGAAAATCTTCGTACAGGTACGGGAATATGACGGCTGATCAGCACTGTTCGTGCCGCGCCGGGTCGCGGTCCGTCGCCCTGTTGTTGGCCGATTTCCGACCCGGGTCGGTACGGTGCGGGCATGACCGCACTCGCGCAGGTGGCACGTCTGTCGACCGACGGTGGGCAGCCCGTTGACCGGCTCGTCGTTCACCCCCGGCTTCCCTTGGCGGCCGGGGCGGCCAAGGGGGGCCGGGTGGTGCGGATCTGGGGCTGGGACGGCGAGGGGCTGCGCGAGGTCGGTTCCGTCGAGCTGGGGCCGGCGGCCGAGTGGGGGGCTGCCGACCAGTGGCGCGCGGGGGCCGTCCCCCCGATGGCCTGGCATCCGGAGCGGGCGGTGCTGGTGGTGGCGGACGCGGGCTCGTTGGCGTGGTGGGAGCCCGATGGGCCGCCGGTCCGTGAGCGGGTGGCGGCCACGTACCACCACCTGGCGTTCAGCCCCGACGGGCACGCGTTGTGGGCGAAGCCGGCCGGAGAGGTGTCGGACGGCCGCGACCTCGGGAGCGGCGCCGTCGTCCGGGGCCCGTACTGGGACACGGGGGTCGGCGTCCATCCGTCCGGCGACCTGGTGGCCACGCTGGTCAGCGACCAGTCCGCCACGTTCTGCGTGTTCGCCAGGCCCGGCACGGTGATGCGGCAGGTGCGGCACGCGCTGGTCCTCGTGGCCGACGGGTACGACACTCCGCTGTTCAGCGCGGACGGCCGGCACCTCGCCGTACGGGGGAACGCCTACGCCGACTCGCTGGACGTCTTCGCGTTCCCGTCCCTGCGAAGGGTGCTGACGCGGACGCTCGCCGAGGACCCGTCCGAGGCGTGGCCGTGCGACAACCTCGCCTGGGACGCCGCCCGGTCCGGCGTGATGTGGATCGGCACGTCCACCGGCTCGCTGCTCGAACTCGACGTCGAGACGCGGGAGACCACCGAGCATCCGTCCCCGACCGGCGCGCCGATCTCGCTGCTGGCCGCCGTCGCGGACGGCGAATTGCTGGTGGCCGATGCGAACGGCGGGCTCGCCCTGCTGGCGCTCACGCGTGCGGCCGAGGTGCCGGCCGGGTCGACCGGGCCGGCCGATGACGTCGCGGAGTTCCTGGCGGGGACGGAGGAGTTGCCGTCGGCGGGCGAGTTGGAAGACCTCCTGGTGTTCGCCGACGGCAACGGAGCCTGGGAGTCGGAGGAGCGTGACTCTGGCGGCGAGGCTGCTCCGTAAGGCGGTCAGGCCTGCGGCGCTTCGGGCACCTCGTAGAGGTACTCCTCGACGGAGGCGATCAGCCCGTCCTCGAAGCGGAAGTGCGCGGTGGCGTGAACCCGGCTCCGGACGCCGTCGGTCCCCACCAGGTGCAGCACGTGCTGCTGGAGCACCTCATCGGGCTTGTGGAAGCGGCGTACCACCTCGAAGCGCACGCTCTCGATGCCGGCGAAGAACTCGGCGATGTGCTCGATCCGCTTCTCGATCGTCCGCGTGCCCGCGCCGTCGTTCTGCCACACCGTGGCGTCCGCCGCACACAGCGCCCGGAGCCCGGCCAGGTCGCCCGCCTCCATCACCCGCAGGGTCGCATCCACCTTCTCGCCGAGGTCCACCACAGTCTCCATTCCGTAGGTCAGAGCAAACCGAGGCCGCGCAGGTCGCTGACGTACTTGGCGACCAGCGTGGGAGCCAGCCGGGGCACATCCCCGATCCCCGCTCCGCGCACGGCCTCCCGGAAGCGCGGCGCCGGGGCCGGGCCGCCCTCGCCCGGCTGCTCGAAGGCGTGCAGCAACGGCAGTACCGAGTGGGTGCGCTGTCGTTCCGGCAGTGCGCGGACCGCCGTGGTGAACCGGCCGAACCACTCCTGGTAGTCGTCGATGCGCCGGATCGGGTGGCCCGCTTCGATGAGCCAGTCCACGAAGGTGTCCAGTGACGCACCGTCCTCGTGCGGGTTCGACGCGTTGAACGTACGGTAGCCGTCCGGCGAAGAGGTGCCAAGAGCGGTGACCGCCTCGGCGAGGAAGTCGACCGGGAGGCCGTCATAGTGCGCGGGAGCACCGCGCTGGAAGGAGCGCGGCGCGAGCCCCGTGGCCACCAGGCTGAGCAGCAGCCGGGTCAGCACGTCGGGCACGTTCAGCTGCCCCGCGTACCGGCTGTGCGCGAGGATCATGCCCGAGCGGAACGAGGTGACCGGAAGGCCGTACCGCTCGTGCGCCTCCCGCAGCAGCACCTCGCCGGCCCACTTGGCGGCGGCGTACCCGTCGGCGTAGCCGCCGCCGACGCTCCGGCGGGGGAACGCCTCGCGGACGTCGGCGTCCTCGTCGAGCGCGGAGGGCCCGGCCGCGCCGCGCACGGCCACGGTGGACAGGTAACTCACGGGCTTGAGCCGCTCGGTGAGCGCCAGCCGGACCACCTCGGCGGTGCCCGCGACGTTCGGCCCGAACAGCTCGCCGTACGGCAGCACGTGGTTGACCAGGGCGGCCGGGTGGACGATCTGGTCCACCGACTCGGCCAGCCCCTGCCAGACCGCCTGGTCCAGGCCCAGGCGCGGTTCGGCGAGGTCCCCGGCCAGGACGGTGAGCGTCCCGGCCGACAACTCCCGGTACAGCAGGGCTGGTTCGGTGCCGGCGGAGCCGAAGGACCGGGCGAGCCGCTCGGCCGCGTCCGCCGGGCTGCCGCCCCGGACCAGGCAGATCAACCGCCCGCCGGACGGGCTCAGACGGCGCAACCACTCCAGGCACAGGAACCGCCCGAGGAACCCGTTGGCTCCCGTGAGCAGCACGGTCCGGGGTGATGTCTCGGGGCCCGGCAGGGCGGTCGCGGCGGCCAGGAGCGGGACGTCGAGGAACCGGTCGAGGGTGAGGTCGCGGGCGCGCAGCTCGGCGGCGCCGGCGCCGTGCACCGAGGCGGCGGTGGGCCGGGTGGCGGTGCCGGTGGCGGTGGCCGTGGCGGCCCTCCGGGCCTCGATGTACGCGGCCACCCCGGCCAGGTCGGTGGCCGGGGCGATGACGACGCCGACCGGCACCTCGACGTCCAGGACCTCCCGGAGGAGGGTGGTGAAGGTCAGCGCGGAGAGCGAGTCGCCGCCCAGGTCGGTGAACCGGACGCCCCCGCCGGCTCCGGCGATGGTCCCGGCCCGGCCGAGGACGGCGCTCACCGCCCGCTCCACCGTCTCCCGGACCGGACGGTCCGCGCCCGTGCGGCGCAACTCCCGCATCTGCCGGTCCTGTTCGTCGGCGAGTTCGGCGTAGCGCCGCTCCAGGACCGGGCCGTAGCGCTCCACCAGCCTGGGGCGCAGCAGCTTGTGGCTGTCGGAGAGCAGGCCGTTCGCCGGGCTGAAGGGCTCGGTCTCGATCAGCACGTCGCGCGGCACCTCGTACGGGTGGAGCCCGTTCTCCCGTGCCGTGCGCCGGAGTTCGACGTCGATCAGCCGCCTGAGCGCCGCCGGGTCGCCGTCGGAGCGGGCGAGCGCGTTCGCCGACGGCACCACCACGGCGAGCAGGTGGGAGCGCTCGCTGTTGCCGTACACGAAGACCTGCCGGACCAGCGGGCTGCCGAGGAAGACGCCCTCCAGGTGGGAGATGGTCACGAACTCGCCCTGGGAGAGCTTGAGCACGTCCTTGGTGCGGCCGACGTAGACCAGGCGGTCCGGCCCGACCTCGGCCATGATGTCGCCGGTGTGGTAGTAGCCGTCCTCGTCGAAGACGGTGGCCGTCAGTTCGGGCCGCCGGTAGTAGCCGGGGATGGCGGCACTGGTGCGCAGCAGCAACTCCCCGCGCGGGTACGGCCGGTCGGTTCGGTAGCAGCCCAACTCCGGGACGTCGGCGAGTTTGTAGTCCAGCACCGGCGGGCGCTGCACCACCGTGTCGAGCAGCACCCCGCCGGCCTCGGTGGAGCCGTAGCCGGTGTACAGGTGCAGGCCCAGGCAGGATTCGACGAACTGCGCGACCTCGGCGGACAGCGGGGCCGTCCCGCAGAAGGCCTTCGCCACCCGCCCGCCGAGGAAGGTCTCCCGCAGCTGCTTCTTCACCGCCGCGTCCGCGTCGCCGGGTTCGCCCGTCCAGCGGGCGAGTTCGAGCCGGTACTGCTGGAAGAGCATGTCCGCGACCCGGGGGACCATGGTCAGCTCGGTGGGCCGGACCAGCGCGATGTCCTCGAACAGGCAGGACAGGTCGCTGCGGGCGGTGAAGCAGCCCAGGCCGCCCCTGGCCAGCGTGCCCAGGACGGACATCCGGCCGGCGTTGTGGCTCTGCGGCATGTAGTGCACCACGACCGACGGCAGGTCGGCGGGCCCGTAGACGAATCCCCACCAGGCGTTGCGGGCCAGCC
The DNA here is from genome assembly GCF_042792155.1 of Kitasatospora sp. NPDC056651. Classification (NCBI taxonomy): domain Bacteria; kingdom Bacillati; phylum Actinomycetota; class Actinomycetes; order Kitasatosporales; family Streptomycetaceae; genus Kitasatospora; species Kitasatospora sp. NPDC056651. The sequence goes on from NZ_JBHTWX010000048.1 coordinate 55,666, forward strand.
GCTGCGGGTACATCGCGCCCTTCGGGGCTCCGGTGCTGCCGGAGGTGTAGAGCAGCAGGGCGAGCGGGTCTTCGCCCGGGGCGGGGGTGTGCAGCGGGGCGGGCGGCAGCAGGGCGCCGCGTTCGACGGCCGCGTCGAGGGTGTCGAGGGTGGCGGCGTCGTCGGACTCGGCCAGCTGCCGCCCGGCGGCCTCGAACGCCTCGCGGTGGTCCGGGAGTTCGGGGTGGTAGTCGAAGACCACGAGCCGGCGGACGGACGGCTGGGCGAGCGCCAGGGCGACGGCGGTGTCCAGCCGCTCCAGGCTGGTGGCGAGGACCAGCGGTTCGGTCTTCTCGACGATCGGCGCCAGCTGGGCGAGCGGTGCGCTCGCGTGCAGGGGCACCGAGACCAGGCCCAGGTGGACGCAGGCGAGGTCGAGCACGGCGTAGTCGGTGCTGCTGAAGCCGAGCGCGCAGACCCGGTCGCCGGGGGTCAGCCGGTAGCCGCTCTCGTGCGCCCAGGTGCCGGCGAGCGAGCGTATCCGCGCCCACAACTCCCGGTAGCTGATGGTCTCGAAGCTCGGCAGCGGTTCCCCGGTGGCCCGGTCGCGGGCGCGTTCACCGAGGGCGGGCCGGTCCCCGTACGCCGCCATGACGGTGGCCATGATCTCGGCGGGGCCGGTCGCCGGATCGGCGAGCGCGGCCCGGACGGCCTCCGACTGGCCGCTGCCGTCCGAGTCCTGACGGTCCGTCGGCACGGGGGCGGCCGTCACCAGGCGACCGGCAGGGCCTCGGCCCCGCGGATGAGGCGTTCCGTCCGCCAGTCGATCCGCTCGGGCGCGACGGCCAGGCGCAGGCCCGGCAGCCGGCGGACCAGCGAGTCGATCGCGGTGCGCAGCTCCATCCTGGCGAGCTGGGCGCCCAGGCAGTGGTGGATGCCGTGCCCGAAGGTGACGTGCGGGGCGGCGGTGCGGTGGAAGTCGATCAGGTGGGGCTCCTCGAACACCTCCGGATCCCGGTTGGCCAGCCCGAGTTCGGCGACCACCGCGTCGCCCGCGCGGATCGTCTGGCCGCCGAGCTCCACGTCCTCCAGGGCGATCCGGGTGAACCCGGCGGTGGCGCTGATCGGGACGACGCGGGAGAGCTCCTCCACCGCGTCGGGGATCAGGCCGGGGTCGGCCACCAGCTGCCGCCACAGCTCCGGCCGGGCGAGCAGGGTGTAGACGAAGTTGCCGATCTGGTTGGCGGTGGCCTCCTGGCCGGCGGACAGCAGGCTGACCCCGAGGCCGACCAGCTCCTCGTCGGTGAGCCGGTTCTCCTCGTCCTCGACGGAGGCGAGTTCGCCGAGCAGGTCGGAGGTGGGGTGGGCGCGCCGCTGGGCGATCAGACCGGCCAGGTAGTCGTTGAGGTGGCCGCGGTCGCGGGCGGAGAGCTCGGGGTCGGAGAGCGTCAGCAGGCCGTCCACCCAGGAGTTGAAGCGGTCACGGTCGGAGACCGGCACCCCGAGGAGCTCGCAGATCATCGTGACCGGGAGCGGCCAGGTCAGCGCCTTGGTGAGGTCGGCCGGCGAGCCCGAGTCGATCATGGCGTCCAGCAGGTCGTCGACGATCTCCTGGGCGCGCGGCCGCAGCGCCTCGACCCGGCGGACGGTGAACGGGTTGGCCACCCGGCGCCGGAGCCGGGTGTGGTCGGGCGGGTCCATGCTCAGCATCGAGGTGCGGGGGAGCCCGGCCGAGACCGTGCGGGGCACGTGGTCGCCCACCGCCTCGGCCCGGCTGAACCGGGGGTCGGCCAGCACGGTGCGGACGTCGGCGTGGCGGGTGACCAGCCAGCCGTCCCCGCCGAACGGCAGACGGACCCTCAGGACGGGCTGCCGGCCACACACCGCGGCCAGCTCGGGGTCGATGTCGAGCCGGTGCGTGGGGCCGAACGGATAGGCCCGGGGCCCGTCGTCCGTGGCGGTCATGGTGTCAGTCCTTCCGGTCCCGGGGGCGGTCACAGTGCCGCGATCCGCCCGCCGTCGATGACGAGGTTGCTGCCGGTGATCCAGGAGGCGCGGGGAGAGACGAGGAACCCGACGGCCTCGGCGATGTCGTCGGCCCGTCCGATCCGGCCGAGCGGGATGCCCTCGGCCCAGTCCGCCGAATCCGTCGTCCCGAGGCAGTCGGCGATCGCGTCCCTGGCCTCGTCCGCGCCCGGTGTCCCGACGTTTCCCGGGGAAAGCGCGACGACCCGGATTCCGTCCGGGGCAAGTTCCGTCGCCAGCCCCTTGTGGTAGACCTCCAGGGCGGCTTTCGCGGCGGCGTAGTGCAGGATCACCGGATAGGACGAGACGGTGGCGATCGAGGACATGTGGACGATGACGCCGCCACCGCCGGAACGCATCGCGGGCACCAGCGCGGAATTGAGCCGGACCGCGGCCAGGAAATTGATGTCCACGGTGTACTGCCAGTCCTTCTCGATGTCCAGCGCGCTCTGGAAGGACCGGCAGCCGCCGGCGTTGTTGACCACGATGTCGACGCCGCCGAGGAGGTCCAGCGCGGTGTCGGCGAACGCGCGGACGCCGTCCGGGGTGCCGAGGTCCGACGGTACGAAGGTGCTCTCCGGCGGGGTGTCCTCGGTCGGTTTGCGTGCGGTGGTGACGACGGTGGCGCCGGACTCCAGAAGCTTCCGCGCGATGGCGGCGCCGATGCCGCGGCTTCCGCCGGTGACCACCGCGCGCTTTCCGGCCAATTCCCGGTCCACTCGGTCCCGCCGCCTTCCCCTGGGTCGGAAAACCTGTCCGCGACGCTTTCCGACACGTATTCGCGAAATCCGCTCGCGAAATCGAAAGGCATTGAACGGCGGCGCGGAGCCACTGTCGACCACTATCGACGAGAGCCTTCCGCATGGTCAAGACGATTGTGTCGATGCGGTGCATCGCCCCGTGCGGTGCAGTGCGGTGCGATGTGGTGGATCCCGGCACGTGCTGGACGAAAGGAACGGCGCCGCCGATAATGTTCCGTATTCGACGAGCCGGAATCGACCGGCGAAATCGGGAGGAACAATGGCCTGTTTGGCGGAACCGTTCACCGTGGGCGATCTGACGGTCCCGAACCGGATCGTGATGGCGCCGATGACCAGGATGAAGTCCCCGGGAGGGGTGCCGGGCCCCGACGTCGCGGAGTACTACGCCCGGCGCGCGGCCCACCAGGTGGGGCTGATCGTCACCGAGGGTACCTACATCGACCGCGCCGCCGCCGCGGCCTTCGACGGGGTGCCGCACTTCCACGGCGAGGCGGCCCTGGCGGGCTGGGCCCGGGTGGTGGCGCGGGTGCACGCGGCCGGCGGCCGGATCATCCCGCAGCTGTGGCACACCGGCGTCCAGCGCCCCGGCGCCGAGGCGTCCGCCGAAGGGCCGTCCGGGATCGGGCTGGACGGGGGCCCGCTGGGCCTGGCGATGAGCCAGCGGGACATCGACGACACCGTGGCGGGCTTCGCCCGGGGAGCCGCGGACGCCGAACGGCTCGGCTTCGACGGGGTCGAACTCCACGGCGCCCACGGCTACCTGATCGACGACTTCCTGTGGAGCGGCACCAACCGGCGCACCGACGGCTACGGCGGCCACCCGGCCTCCCGGGCCCGCTTCGCGGCCGAGATCGTCCGGGCCGTCCGGGCGGCGGTCAGCCCGGGGTTCCCGGTCTTCTTCCGGCTGTCCCAGTGGAAGGTCAACCACTACGAGGCCCGCATCGCGCAGAGCCCGCAGGAGCTGGAGCAGCTGCTGACCCCGCTGTCCGAGGCGGGCGTCGACGCCTTCCACGCCTCCACCCGGCGCTACTGGCAGCCCGAGTTCGAGGGCAGCGCGCTCAACCTGGCGGGCTGGACCCGCAGGCTCACCGGGAAGCCGGCCGTGACGGTCGGCTCGGTCGGGCTGGACCGCCAGTACGGGGAGGGCGAGTTCGCCCAGGGCTTCACCCGGGCGGCCGGGATGACCGGCATCGAGGACCTGGTCGAACGCCTGGAACGCGACGAGTTCGACCTCGTCGCCGTCGGCCGGCCATTGCTGGCGAACCCGGACTGGGCACGGCGGGCACTCGGCGGCGAACTGGCGGGGGCGGTGCCGTACGACCCCTCGGTGCTGAAGTCGCTCGAGTGACGCGACACGGGCGGTGAAGCCGTGCTGCGGGCCTCGCACCATTCGGTGAAGCGAGGCCCGCAGTGCTTTCCGGCGCCGGTCGCATGACGCCGGGG
>NZ_JBHTWX010000049.1:0-26468 GCF_042792155.1 Kitasatospora sp. NPDC056651
CTTGGCGGCCCGTGCCTCGCGCGCGGCGAAGATCTTCTCCCGGCGGTCGGCGGTCTGCTTCAGCATCCGCTTGCGGTCGCGGGCGGAGAGCCGGTCGATGTAGAGGCCGCCGTTCAGGTGGTCGGTCTCGTGCTGGAGGCAGCGGGCGAAGTACCCGGCGCCCTCGATGACGACCGGCTCGCCGTTCTTGTCGACTCCGCGCACCACGGCGTGGGCGGGGCGGGCGAGTCGGGTGTTGGCGCCGGGGACGGAGAGGCAGCCCTCGGTCTCCTCGATCAGCGCGCGGCCGGGTTCCTGTTCGTCGACCACCGGGTTGAGTACGTGCCCGGTGTGCCGGACGCCGTCGTCGTCCACGCAGTCGTAGACGAACAGCCGCAGGTCCACGTCCACCTGGTTCGCCGCCAGGCCGCAGCCCTCGGCCACCTCCATGGTGGCGAACATGTCCTCGATGAGGCGCTCCAGGCGCTCGCTGCCGAAGTCCTCCTCGGTGGCCGTCCGGCAGGCCCGGCGCAGGATCTCCTCCCCCACCTCGGTGATCCGCAGGACGGTCGGCCGTTCGCGCAGCTCGGACACGGGAGGGCACTCCTTCGAGAGACGGTACTTGCGGTCGGACTTTGCAAAGTAGCAGACTTTGCAAAGTGACCGAAGACCTCGTCAGAACCGGCCCGCTCCCCGAGCACGCCGTCCGCACCGCGCTGCTGGAGCTGCTGGCCGAGCACGGCACCGTCACCTCCACCGCGGCCGCCGCCCGGCTCGGCCTCAGCTCCGGCCTCTGCTCGTTCCACCTGCGGCAGCTCGCCCGGTACGGGCTGATCGAGGAGGCCCCGGCCACCGACGGGCGGGCCCGGCCGTGGCGCCTGCCGAAACCCCAGGAGCCGTCCCCCGCAAGCGAGTTCGACGAGCTGGCACGCGGCCTGGAGGACGAGAGCCATCAGCGCTGGCTCGCCCGGCGCGCCGACGCCCCTCCCGAGTGGCAGCAGGACGAGGCCTTCAGCACCGTCGTCTACCTGACGCCCGCCGAGCTGGCCGCCGTCGGCGGCGAGGTCCGCCGGCTCCTGGCCCGCTACCGGGACCGCGAGGGCGACCCGGCCGCCCGGCCCGCCGGAGCCCGCCCGGTCGCCGCCGTCGCCCGGCTCTTCCCGCTGCTCGACCGGTAGGTCAGACAGCCCTCGAACGCGCCCGCACCGCCCGGACGACCGGCCCCGCGACCAGCCCCAGCGCCGCCCCCAGGACGACCCCCTGCACGCCGTCCCACACGTCCTGCACGTCGCAGGCCCGGCCGATCGCGGGCACCGCGTACTGCACCGCCGACACCGCGAACGGCAGCGCCGCCGCGCCCAGCAGCGCCACCGCCACCCGTCGCCGGTTGCCCGCCAGCGCCGCCGCGAAGCCGACCGGGACGTAGGTCGCCAGCTTGAGTTCGATGTCCCGGACGTGCAGCAGCTCGTCCGGCGAACGCCACCGGCCGCCCAGCACGGTGCAGTGCCGGACGCCGCCCTCGGAGAGCTCGAAGGCCTGGGGCAGCAGCGTCGAGACGACCACGCCGCCGAGCCCGAGCAGCAGCAGGAAGCCCACCACCCAGTGGGCCCGCAGCAGCCGCCCCACCGGCCGGTTCAGCAGAGCCGCGGGCACCAGCGAGAGCAGCAGCCCGGGCCAGAACATCGGCATGCCGCCGAGCACCGAACTGATCACGCCCCATACGGACGCCCCGGGCGCCCGCCCGGTTCTCGTTCCGGGCGGGGAGAATCACCGGATAGTCACTGCCCAGTTACTGCATGAACCCGTCAGAAGAGCCACCGGAACAGAAGGAGTCGGCCATGTCCGAGCAGGAGATCCCCCGCGTCCCCATGACCACCGAGGAGATCGAGGCCGCCAACCTGGGCGCGCCCACCAGGCTCGACGGCCGGGTCACCCTCCACGAGTACGACCCCCGGTGGCCCGCGGCCTTCGCGCGGGAGGCCGCCCTGATCGAGGAGCGCCTGGCCCGCCTCGACCACCGGATCGAGCACGTCGGCTCCACCTCCGTGCCCGGCCTCCCCGCCAAGCCGGTGATCGACGTGCTGCTGATCGTCCCGGACTCCGGGGACGAGCCGTCCTACCTGCCCGCCCTCGAAGCCCTGGGCTACCGGCTCGCCGTCCGCGAACCCGAGTGGTACGAGCACCGCGTCCTGCGCCGGCACGGCATCGGCCCCGGCGCCGACTACGTCAACCTCCACGTACTGTCCGCCGGGTGCCCCGAGAACGACCGGATGCTGCGCTTCCGCGACCGGCTGCGCCGCCACGACGGCGACCGCGAGCTGTACGCCGCCACCAAGCGGGCGCTGGCCGAGCAGTCCTGGGAGTACCTCCAGAACTACGCCGACGCCAAGTCCGAGGTGATCGGCGGCATCATCGAACGGGCCACAGCCGAAGAAGGTTAGAGCGGCTCAGTGCGGGATCGAGGAGATCAGCTCCTGCGCCCCCTGCCGCTTGAGCGCCAGGGCCACCGAGGTCCCGAGGTCCTCCGGGGAGAGCGCGCCGGCCCACTCGTGGGCGTCCAGCACCCGCTTGCCGTCCGGGGTGAAGACCCGGCCGCGCAGCGAGAGCCGGCCGTCCCGCTCGGCCCGGGCGTACCCGGCGATCGGGCTGTTGCAGTGGCCCTGGAGGGCGTGCAGGAACATCCGCTCGGCCGCGGCCTCGCGCCAGGTGTCGTGGTGGCCGAGGCCGGTGACCGCCTCGATGGTCGCGGTGTCGCCCTCGCGGCACTGGAGGACGAGGATGCCCGCGCCGATCGGCGGGCACATCGCCTCGATGCCGAGCACCTCGGTGATCCGCGCCTGCTCGCCGATCCGCTCCAGGCCGGAGGCCGCGAGCAGCAGGGCGTCCGCCTCCCCGGCGGCCAGCTTGGCGAGCCGGCTGTTGGCGTTGCCGCGGATCGGCACGCACTCCAGGTGCGGGTGGGCGGCGGCGAGTTGGGCGACCCGGCGGACGGAGGAGGTGCCGATCCGGGTGCCGGCGGGGAGTTCGGCCAGCGGCAGGCCGCCGGGGTGGACGAGGGCGTCGCGGATGTCGTCGCGGCGCAGGTAGGCGGCGAAGACCGTCCCCGCCGGGAGCGGGCGGTCGGCGGGCACGTCCTTGAGGCAGTGGACGGCGACGTCGGCCTCTCCGGCGAGGAGCGCGGCGTCGACCTCCTTGGTGAAGGCGCCCTTGCCGCCGAGTGCGGCGAGATCACCCGTCCAGCGGTCGCCCGAGGTGGTGACGGGGACGACCTCGGTGCGCAGCCCGGGGTGCAGGGCGGCGAGTTCGGTGCGGACCCGCTCGACCTGGGCGAGCGCCATGGGCGAGGAGCGGGAGACGATGCGGATCAGCTCAGCGGTGGCCATGGCGCGATGATAGGGCCTCGAACAAGGCGTGGTGACGCCACGTCAGCCGACCTCGCGACGTGGCGCCACCTCGGCCCGGAGGGGCCCGGAACCCGTCCCGGTCACTCGTTGTGCAGCACCTCGGCGATCGGCAACCGGGCCGCCGAGCGGGCCGGGACGAGGGCGCCGAGGACGGCGATCACGACTCCCGCGGCGCCGACGCCGGTGAGCAGCGGGGCGTTCCAGACGTCCATCGTCCACTCCGGGAAGAGGATGCTCCCGACGTTCTCGATGAGCAGCCGGTGCGCCAGGATCCCGGCCGGGACGCCGAGGAGCGCGCTGACCACGCCCTGCCAGGCCACCGAGGTGACCGTCATCGCCACCACCTGGCGGGGCGTCATGCCGATCGACTTGAGCATGCCGAGGTCCCGGCGGCGCTCGCGGATGGTGAGCAGCAGGGTGTTGAAGACGCCGAGCGAGGCGACCACCGACAGCAGGATGGTGAAGATCGTGGCGAAGCTGACGACCGCGACGATCGGGCCGGCCGGGTCGGGTGCGAACACCCGGGCGGAGAGGCTCGGGTCGGCGGCCGTCACGGCCCGCTGGTAGGCCTCGGCGTCGGCGCCCTGGGCGAGCCTGATGTCGTACTCGACCGCGTGCGGGTCGTCGGTGAGGGCGGCCCGGGTGAGGTCGTTGGAGGTGAAGGCCCGGGCGTTGCCCTGGACCAGCTCGCCGACGACGGTGACGGTCAGCCGCCGCCCGTCGAGGTCGACGGTGAGTTTGTCGCCGAGCTTGAGCCCGTGCTCGCGGAGGAACGAGGGCCCGGCCTCGATCTCGTCCGGCCCGGTCGCCACGCGGCCCCTGACCACGTCGCGCCGCATCTCCTCGGCGAGGTCGTCGCCGCCGTAGAAGTCGGCGAAGACGGGCTGGGTGTAGCCGACCAGGCCGACCTTGACGAGGCCGCGGACGTGGAACCGGTCGGCGCCGGGGGTGGTCCGCAGCATCGTCTCGGTCTGGGCGGGGGTGAGCCGGGGCTCGCTCTTGCTGCCGGAGAAGTGGGCGGTCTGCACCCTGACGTGGGTGTGGCCGTCGTCGTGGCCCACCAGTCTGGTCAGGGTGGTGGCCAGTCCCGACGTCACGGTCACGGTGAGCACGCCGAGCACGATCGCCGACATGGTGAGCGCGGTGCGGCCGGGGCGGGCGAAGGGCTGGCCGAGGCCGAGGCTGACGGCGCGCGGCAGGCGGGTGCCGCTCAGCCACCGCTGGACCTTCAGTCCGCGCCCGGTGCGCGGCGCGCTGCCGGCCGAGATGGCCTGGGCGGCGGAGAGCCGGTGGGCGCGCGAGGCCGGGAGGAGGGCGGCGAGGACCACCAGCAGCGGGACGCTGACCAGGGTGGCGGCGGGCAGCCAGCCGGCCGGTTCGATCACGGCGGTGCCGGTGGTGATCCCGGAGAAGGCCGACTTGAGGATCGGGTGGGCCGCCACCCAGCCGGCCGCCGTGCCGAGGACGGTGCCGGCGACGGCGGGCACCGAGACCATGGTCAGGTAGACGGTGACCACCTGGCGCGGGGTGAAGCCGATCGCCTTCAGCACGCCGATGTGCCGGTAGCCGGAGACGACCGCGCCGCTCACCACGTTGCCGACGATCAGCGCGGCGACGACCAGGCCGAGCACGCCGAAGACCGTCATGAGCGGCAGGTAGGCGTCGGCGCCGGCGGAGAAGGCGTCCTTGAGCACCAGGTAGGACTGGACGTTGGTGAGCGCGCCCTTCGGCAGGCCCTCGGTGGCGCCGGCCAGGGCGGCGGTGAGCCGCTGCTCGTCGGAGGCGTCGGAGAACCGGTAGAGCATCTGCCGGGCGACGGGGTGCAGGGCGGCGGCCTGTTCGGGGGTGACCCAGCCGCCCGCGCTCTGGCTCATGCTGGTGGCGTAGCCGACGATGGTGAGCGTCTGCCCGCCGCTGAGGGGCAGCGGGTAGTCCAGATTCTTCTCCGAGTAGCCGCCGAACGGCTCGTTGATGACCACCTCGCCGGGCTTGCTCGCCCAGCGGCCGCCCAGCAGTCGCACTTGGTCCACCGGGCCGGCCGGGTCGGAGCGGCCGACCAGGGTGAGCGCGCCGGGCGGGCTGCCGACCCAGTCGGTGGGGATCTCCACCACGACCTGGTCGAACGGCCCGGCGGCGGCCTCGACGCCGGGCCGGTGGGCGGTGGCGGCCAGTTGCTCCGCCGGGACCCCGGCCGGGTCGAAGGTCGCGACGACGTGGGCGCCGCGCTGCTGGGCGAACGCGTCGTCGAAGGGGGCCCGGGCGGCGCTGATCACCGCGAGGGCGAGCAGCACGGTCGTGGTGGAGCAGAAGACGACCAGGCCGATCACGATGGTCTGCACCCGGCGGCGCTTCACGGCCGCCCGGGAGGCGCGCCACACGGCGCCGGTCATGACTGCGGCTCCAGCATCCGGTCGGCGGCCACCCGGCCGTCCGCGACCTCGACCAGCCGGCTGGCGCAGCGGGTGGCCAGGGCGGGGTCGTGGGTGACGATCAGCAGGGTCTGGCCGATCTGGTTGAGGTCGATCAGGAGGTCCATCACCTGCTCGCCGGAGCGGCTGTCCAGGGCGCCGGTCGGCTCGTCGGCGAGCAGCAGGGCCGGGCGGTTCATCAGGGCGCGGGCCACCGCGACCCGCTGGCGCTCGCCGCCGCTGAGCGTGGCCGGGTAGACGTCCTTGCGGTGGGCGACGCCGAGTTCGTCGAGCAGTTCCAGCGCCCGGCGGCGGGCCTGGCGGGCGCTGGTGCCGGTCAGCTGGGCGGCCAGGGCGACGTTGTCGAGGGCCGGGAGGTCGTCGATCAGGTTGAAGAACTGGAAGATCATGCCGACGTGGCGGCGGCGGAACAGGGCCAGCCCGGTCTCGTTCAGCTGCCCGAGGTCCTGGCCCTGCACCCGGACGGTGCCGCTGGTGGGCCGGTCCAGTCCGGCCACCATGTTCAGCAGGGTGGACTTGCCGCACCCCGAGGGGCCCATCACGGCGACCGCCTCGCCCGCGCGGATCCGCAGGTCGACGCCGTCGAGCGCCTTGGCCTCGCCGAACTCCTTGTGGACCGCGGACAGCTCGACGACGACCTGGGCGTCGTCCGGCCGGGAGGTCCCGTCGTGATCATTGCTCATGGTGGACGACGGTAGGGGCGGGGCCCTGGCCGAAACGTCCCACCCCGGGTGTAACCGCAGGTGGCCGTAGTACCCGGGATGTACGGGGGCGGCACCCCCGGATGATGTGGATCATGCCGTGACCTGAGAGGCTGACGCCGTGTGGGGAACGTGGTGGGACTGGGGGGCCGTCGCGGTGGCCGGGGCGGCGAGCGCGGGGGCCGGCCGGCTGGCCGTGGCGCTCGCCCGGGCGCGCCGGCTGCACCGGACGGCCATCGGCGAGCGCGGCTGGCTGCTGGAGCGGGAGCGGGAGGCCGCCGCCCGGACGGCCGTGGACGCCGAACGGGCCCGGATCGCCGCGGAGTTGCACGACATCGTGAGCCACAACGTGAGCCTGATGGTGGTGCAGGCCGGGGCCGCGCGCGAGGTGCTGGCCACCATGCCGCAGGAGGCGGCGGCCGCGATGGCCGCGGTCGAGGCGGCCGGGCGGGACACCATGACGGAGCTGCGCCACCTGCTCGGCCTGCTCGCCCCGGCGGCGGACGGCCGCGAGGAGGAGGCGGCGGACGGCTTCGCGCCGCAGCCCAGCCTGAGCCGGCTGAGCCCGCTGATCGACCGGTTCGCCTTCGCCGGACTGCCGGTCGAGGTGCGGATCTCCGGCGAGCCGCGGCCGCTGCCGGGCGGCATCGACGTGACGGCGTTCCGGATCATCCAGGAGGCGCTGACCAACGCGCTCAAGCACGGGGACGGGGTGACGGCGGAGGTGACGGTGCGCTACGCGGACCACTACCTGCGGGTGGAGGTGCTCAACAGCGGCCCGAGCGTGCTCTCCGGGGCGCCGGCACCGGCCGGATCGAGGCCCGACGGCGCGGGGCGCGGGCTGCTCGGCCTGCGCGAGCGGGTCGCGGTGTACGGCGGGGACCTGGACGCCCGGCGCCGGCTCGGCGGCGGCTACCGGGTCCGTGCCCGCATCCCGCTGGACCGGCCGTGACGGAGGACGACATGACCCAGGAACCCCGAGTGCCCCAGGACCGGGACCAGGGCCGGGACCGGAAGCAGAACCAGGGCCGGGAGCAGAACCAGGACCGGGACCAGGGCCGGGAGCGCCGCCCGCGGGTGGTGATCGCCGACGACCAGGAGCTGGTGCGCACCGGCTTCCGGATGATCCTGACCGCGCGCGGCATCGACGTGGTGGCCGAGGCCGCCGACGGCGCCGAGGCGGTGGCCGCCGCCGTGCTGCACCGCCCGGACGTCGCGCTGCTGGACATCCGGATGCCGGCCATGGACGGCCTGGAGGCCGCCCGGCGCATCCTGGCCCAGGCCCCCGGCTGCCGGGTGATCATGCTGACCACCTTCGACCTGGACCACTACGTCTACGCCGCGCTGTCCGCCGGGGCCAGCGGCTTCCTGCTCAAGGACGTCACCTCGGCCCACCTCGCCGCCGCCGTCCGGCTGGTCGACACCGGGGACGCGCTGCTCGCCCCCTCGATCACCCGGCGGCTGGTGGAGCGCTTCGCGGCCGGTGCCCCGCGCCCGGCACCCGGCAGCGACTCCCCGCCGCTGCACCGCGACCTCGCGCCGCTCACCCCGCGCGAGGCGGAGGTGCTCGCGCTGCTCGGCCGCGGGCTGTCCAACACCGAGCTGGCGCGCGAACTGACGCTCAGCGAGTCGACGGTGAAGACCCACGTGGCCCGGATCTTCGCCAAGCTCAACCTGCGCGACCGGGCGCAGGCGGTGGTGCTGGCGTACGAGACCGGGCTGGTCGCACCGGGCGGCTGACCGTCAACTCGCCCTCCTGGCGGGTCAATTCGCGTTACTATCATCTGAATCTCACTCCTTAGAGGTAACTTTCAGCCAAATTCCCCTTTTTACCCATTCATGGGGCACCATCTGCATGTCCACGCCCGAACGAGACCGACACCCCTCGGGCGCCTCCCCCCGGCATGACGATGACAATTGGACCGGCCCGTGACCCCCAGCACCCCCGTGTGGGACTGCCCCTTCCAGCACACCGAAGGCCTGGAGTTCGACCCCCTCCTGAAGCGACTGCTCACCGAGGCCCCGGTCGCCAGGATCCGGCTGCCGCACGGCGAGGGCGAGGCCTGGCTGGCCACCCGCTACGAGGACGTCAAGGTGGTCACCACCGACCGCCGGTTCAGCCGCGCCGCCGGCATCGGCCGCGACCTGCCCCGGATGACACCCGCCCCGATCGCCCAGGCCGAGGCGATCAACCTGATGGACCCGCCCGCCCACAACCGGCTGCGCCGGCTGGTCGCCCAGGGATTCACCAACCGCCAGGTCGAACGGATGCGCCCGGCCACCCAGCGGACGGTCGACGGCTACTTCGACGAGATGACCGAACACGGCGCCCCCGCCGACCTGATGCGCTTCCTCGCCGCCCGCCTCCCGCTCACCACCATCTGCGAGCTGCTGGACATCCCCGCCGCCGACCGCGCCGAACTGCGCGGCCACGCGGTCGCGATGATGCGGATGGGCCCGGACGGCCGGGACGCCCAGGAGGCCGCCAAGACCGCGCTGCGCGCGTACTTCGGCGAACTGACGGCCGCCCGCCGGGCCCGCCCGGGCGAGGACCTGGTCAGCGCCCTCGCCACCGCCCGCGACGGCGACGAACTGCTCGACCCGGACGAGCTGACCGTGATGGCGATGGTCCTGCTGGTCACCGGCCACGACACCAGCACCTACCAGCTCGGCAACCTCACCTACACCCTGCTCACCCACCCCGAGCAGCTCGCCAAGCTGCGGGCCCAGCCGGAGATGCTGCCCCGGGCGCTGGAGGAGCTGCTGCGCTTCGTCCCGTTCCGCCAGGGCGTCGGCATCGCCCGGGTCGCCACCGAGGACGTCGAGCTGGGCGGGGTGCTGATCAGGGCCGGCGAGGCCGTGCACGTCTCCTACCTGACCGCCAACCGGGACCCGGCCTTCCACGAACGCCCCGACGAGCTGGACCTCGACCGCGGCGCGCCCACCCACATGGCCTTCGGGTACGGCCAGCACCACTGCCTCGGCTCGCACCTGGCCCGGATGGAGCTCCAGGTCGCCATCGGCACGCTGCTGCGCCGCTTCCCCCGCCTGCGGCTGGCCGTCGAGCCCGCCGAACTCGACTGGAACTCCGGCTCGATCTGGCGCTTCCCGCGCACCCTGCCGGTGGCCTGGTAGCCACCCGCCCCCGCCCGACCCGCCCTCCTCCACCTCTTCCACGCGTCCACCGGCCTGCACCAGGCCCCCAGGGAAGACCCGCCCATGGCCACACTGTGCCGCCCGGCGATCGCCGTGCCCGAGCACGTCATCACCCTCGACCAGACCCTCGCCCTGGCCCGCACCCTGCACGCCGGCCACCCCCGGCTCGGCCTGGCACTGCGGCTGATCGAGAACACCGGGGTGCGCACCCGGCACCTGGTCCAGCCGATCGAGCGGACCCTCACCCACCCGGGGTTCACCGTCCGCAACGAGGTGTACCGGCGCGAGGCCGAGCGCCGCGTCCCCGAGGTGGTCGAACGCGCCCTCGGGTACGCCGAGTTGACCGCCCGGGACATCGACCTGATCGTCTACGTGTCCTGCACCGGCTTCATGATGCCGTCGATGACGGCCTGGCTGATCAACACCATGGGCTTCCGCTCGGACACCCGCCAGGTGCCGATCGCCCAGCTCGGCTGTGCGGCCGGCGGCGCCGCCGTCAACCGCGCCCACGACTTCTGCCGCGCCTACCCGGGCGCCAACGTGCTGATCGTCGCCTGCGAGTTCTGCTCGCTCTGCTACCAGCCGACCGACCTCGACGTCGGCTCGCTGCTCTCCAACGGCCTGTTCGGGGACGCCGTCGCCGCCGTGGTGATGCGCGGGCAGGGCGGACGCGGGGTGCAGGTCGAGCGCAACGGCTCACACCTCGTGCCGCACACCGAGGACTGGATCTCGTACGGGGTGAAGGACACCGGCTTCCACTTCCAGCTGGACAAGCGGGTGCCCGGCACGATGGAGCTGCTCGCGCCCGCGCTGCGCGGCCTCGCCGGGGAGCACGGCTGGGACGTCTCCGGGCTCGGCTTCTACATCGTGCACGCGGGCGGCCCGCGCATCCTCGACGACCTGTGCCGCTTCCTCGACCTGGAACCGGCCACCTTCCGCTACAGCCGGGCGACGCTCACCGAGCGCGGCAACATCGCCAGCGCCGTGGTGTTCGACGCGCTGGCCCGGCTGTTCGCCGACGGCGGCGTACCGGAGGGCACCACCGGGCTGATCGCGGGTTTCGGACCGGGCATCACCGCCGAGATCTCGCTGGGCAGTTGGGTCGGCACGGCGGCCGAGGGGGCGCGCCCGCGCCGCCCCCGCGCCATCTCCACCTCCGACATCGCCCTCGTCCATCCGAGCGCCCCCCGCCGTTTCCCGACCGGCACTACGATCTCCTGATGACCGATACCACGGACCGCACCGACGCCTCTGTCAGATCCGCCGAACTCGCCGCACTGTTCCCGGCGTTGCACGCGCCGCAGTACTGGAGCTGGGGGCGGTTCGACGCGCAGTTCTCCACCGAGCTGCCGCCGGACGCACTGGTCACCAACATCCACCTGGTCGGCTTCGCGGACGGTCGGGTGGTGCTCTGCCGCGACGACCGGGACCACTGGTTCCTGCCCGGCGGCACCCGGGAGCGGGACGAGAGCGTCGCCGCCTGCCTGGTCCGCGAGCTGAGCGAGGAGGCGGGCGCCCGGCTGCTCGGCGAGCCCGGGTGGCTGGGCGCGCACCGCTGCCGCACCGAGGACCCGGTGCCGTACCGGCCGTGGCAGCCACACCCGGAGAAGGCCTGGCTGTGGGGCTGGGGCGAGGTCGCGCTGGAGTCCGCGCCGACCAACCCGGCGGACGGCGAGCAGGTGGTCGAGGTCCGCGCGGTGCCGCCCGCGGAGGCCCAGCGGCTGCTGCTGGCCGGGCACGACGCCTGGTGGGGCGAGCTGATCGAGCTGGCGGTGGAGCTGCGGCGGCGGGCGGGGCTGGGCTGAGGCCCGCTCCGGTGCGGCCCGGGGGTCCGGGGGTCCGGGGGTCCGGGGGTCCGGCGTGATTATTCCCGTCGGGCGGGAAGACCACCGGAACGGCCGAACATCAGGAAGCCTTGTCCGTTTTGCGGTGATATGACTCGGCCATGGACACCAAACTGCTGGCCGTGGACTACCCGGCGCTCCACATCTTCTGGACGCTGCTGGAGCTGTTCCTCTGGATCCTCTGGTTCTTCCTGCTGTTCAAGATCATCACGGACATCTTCCGCAGCCACGACCTCAGCGGCTGGGGCAAGGCCGGCTGGCTGGTCCTGGTGATCATCCTGCCGCTGATCGGCGTCCTCGCCTATCTGATCGCCCGCGGGGGCTCGATGGGCAAACGGGACGTCGAACAGGCGCAGCGGTCCGAGGCCGCGTTCAAGGCCTACATCCGTGACGCGGCCGGGACGGCGCCGGAGGGCGGCTCCACCGCGGTCGGCGCCGCCGGCCGCGGCCACGTCGACGACCTGGCGAGACTGGCGGACCTGAAGGACCGGGGTGCCATCTCCGACGAGGAGTACCAGAAGGCCAAGGACAAGCTCCTGACATGACACACCGGGCCGAGGGCCGACGGCCGGCGGGTGCGCTCGAAGCGCCCGCCGGCCGTCGTCACACCGCGGCTCAGCGCCGCCCGGAGCGCCGGTCGCCCGAGCCGCCGTCGCCGCCACCGGCCAGGCCCGCGCGGCGCAGCGCGTCCGCCATGGCGCTGTTGGCCGGCGCACCGCCACCGAAGCCGCCCCGGTCGCCACCCCGGTCGCCGCCACCGCGCCGGTCCTGGCCGCCACGGCCGCCCTGGCCACCGCCCTGACCACCGCCCTGACCACCGCCCTGACCGCCGCCGCGGCGCTCCTGGCGCGGCGGGCGGGCCTGCCGGTCACCGCGCTCACCACGGTCGGCGCGGTCAGCGCCCCGCTCGCCCCGGTCTCCCCGGTCTCCCCGGTCGCCGCCGCGCTCGCGCCCGACCTCGTCGTCCAGCCGCAGGGTCAGCCCGATCCGCTTGCGCGGCACGTCCACCGTGAGCACCCGGACCTTGACGATGTCGCCGGGCTTGACCACCTCGCGCGGGTCCTTGACGAAGTTCCGCGACAGTGCCGAGACGTGCACCAGCCCGTCCTGGTGGACGCCCACGTCCACGAAGGCGCCGAAGGCGGCGACATTGGTGACCACGCCCTCCAGCACCATGCCGACCTCCAGGTCGCCGATCTTGTCGACGCCCTCCTTGAAGGTCGCGGTCCGGAAGGCCGGGCGCGGGTCCCGGCCGGGCTTGTCCAGCTCGCCGAGGATGTCGGTGACGGTCGGGACGCCGAACTTGTCGTCCGCGAAGTCCGCCGGGCGCAGCGCGCGCAGCCGCTCGCCGTTGCCGATCAGCTCGCGCAGCTCCCCGCCGGACGCGGCGAGGATCCGGCGCACCACGGGGTAGGCCTCGGGGTGCACGCTGGAGGCGTCCAGCGGGTCCTCGCCGCCCGGGATGCGCAGGAAGCCGGCGCACTGCTCGAAGGCCTTGGGGCCGAGCCGGGAGACGTCCTTGAGCTGCTTGCGGGTGCGGAACGGGCCGTTGGCGTCGCGGTGGGCCACGATGTTGTCGGCCAGCGTGCCGGTGATCCCGGAGACCCGGGTGAGCAGCGGCGCCGAGGCGGTGTTGACGTCCACGCCGACGGCGTTGACGCAGTCCTCGACCACGGCGTCCAGCGAGCGGGACAGCTTCACCTCGCTGAGGTCGTGCTGGTACTGGCCGACGCCGATCGACTTGGGGTCGATCTTTACCAGCTCGGCCAGCGGGTCCTGGAGCCGGCGGGCGATCGAGACCGCGCCGCGGATCGACACGTCCAGGTCGGGCAGCTCCTGGGAGGCGAACGCGGAGGCCGAGTAGACCGAGGCGCCGGCCTCGCTGACCATCGCCTTGGTGAGCTTCAGCTCGGGGTGGCGCTTGAGGAGGTCCTCGGCGAGCTTGTCGGTCTCCCGGGAGGCGGTGCCGTTGCCGATCGCGACCAGGTCGACGTCGTGCTTCTTCGCCAGGGCCGCCAGGGAGTCGATCGAGGCGTCCCACTTGTTGGCGGGCTGGTGCGGGTAGATCGTCTCGTACGCGACGACCTTGCCGGTGGCGTCCACCACCGCGACCTTCACCCCCGTGCGGAAGCCCGGGTCCAGCCCCATGGTGGCGCGGGTGCCGGCCGGGGCGGCGAGCAGCAGGTCGCGCAGGTTGGCGGCGAAGACCCGCACCGCCTCCTCCTCGGCCTCGGCGCGCAGCCGGGACCGCAGGTCGATGCCGAGCCGCACCAGGACGCGGGTGCGCCAGGCCCAGCGGACGGTGTCACCGAGCCACTTGTCGGCCGGGCGGCCGTGGTCGGCGACGCCGAAGCGGGCGGCGATCCGCTGCTCGTAGTCGTTCTCGCCGGGCAGGTCGCCCTCGGACTCCCCGTCGTACGGGGAGAGTTCGAGGTCCAGCACCTCCTCCTTCTCGCCGCGCAGCATCGCCAGGATGCGGTGCGAGGGGAGCTTGGTGTACGGCTCGGCGAAGTCGAAGTAGTCGGCGAACTTGGCGCCGTCGCCCTCCTTGCCGTCGCGGACGGCGGCGACCAGCCGGCCGCGGGTCCACATCCGCTCGCGCAGCGAGCCGACCAGGTCGGCGTCCTCGCCGAAGCGCTCGACCAGGATCGCCCGGGCGCCCTCCAGGGCGGCGCCCTGGTCGGCCACCGAATCGTTCAGGTACCGGGCGGCGAGCGCGGCCGGGTCCTGGGACGGGTCGGCGAGCAGGGTGTCGGCCAGCGGCTCCAGCCCGGCCTCGCGGGCGATCTGGGCCTTGGTGCGCCGCTTCGGCTTGAACGGCAGGTAGATGTCCTCCAGGCGGGCCTTGGAGTCGGCGGCGAGCACCCGGGCGCGCAGCGCGTCGTCCAGCTTGCCCTGGGCCTCGATCGACTCCAGGACGGCCGCCCGGCGGTCCTCCAACTCGCGCAGGTAGCGCAGCCGCTCCTCCAGGGAACGCAGCTGGGCGTCGTCGAGGGAGCCGGTGACCTCCTTGCGGTAGCGGGCCACGAAGGGGACGGTCGCGCCGCCGTCGAGCAGGTCGACGGCCGCCTTCACCTGCCCCTCGCGGACGCCCAGTTCCTCGGCGATCTTGCGCTCGATCGCCTGCTGGGCCTGCCGGGCCACCTGTTCGACTGGCGTGGTCACGAAGCCGGTCACCTTCTCCTTCAGTGCTTGCGCCGTACGCCCTGCATTCTGGCAGGTGCCGACGGCGGTGCCCGGCCGCACCCGGGGCGGCCGGGCGTGGCGCGGCGTTCCGCATGACCGCGAAGGAGTCCGGACAGCGCCCCATCGAGGCTTGAGCGGGGCCCAGTCGGGGCTTCCTAGGCTGGCGGGCATGGACACTCTGGATGCCGCCGCCGAGTTGGAGCGGCTCGCTGCCGCCAAGTACCTGCTGTTCACCACCTACCGGAAGAACGGCACACCGGTCGCCACCCCGGTGTGGGTCGCGCGTGACGGCGACGCGCTGGTCTTCACCACCGTCACGAAGACGGGCAAGGTCAAGCGCCTGCGCAACCGTTCGGACGTGCTGGTCGGCCCGAGCGACATCCGCGGCAACCTGCTCGGCACCCAGGTGCCGGCCACCGCCGTACTGGACCCGGTCCGGGCGCCCGGCTACCGGAAGCTGCTGCGGCGCAAGTACGGGCTGCTGTGCGCGGTGGCGCTGACCGCCAACGTGCTGCGCTTCGGCAAGGGCGGCACCATCGGCGTGCGGGTCAGCTTCGGCTGACCGCCGCTCGGCCGGTCGGCGGCGGGGCCGCGTCCGGTCGGCCCCGAACGGGCCCCGGAGCGTGCACAGTTCGGGAATCCGGCTGAACCGGGGCGAGCGGCGGAGTACGCTGCCGGGCATGTGCGCTGCCGCCCGGACGCTCCCCGACGGACCGGTGGTCGACGCGGCCCTGGTGCGGCGGCTGATCTCCGCCCAGTTCCCGCAGTGGGAGCGCCTCCCCGTCACCCCGGTGTCCGCCGCCGGGACGGACAACGCGATGTTCCGCCTCGGACCCGAACTCGCCGTCCGGCTGCCCCGGGTGGAGTGGGCGGCGGCCGGCCTCCGGCGGGAGCAGCAGTGGCTGTCCCGGCTGGCACCGCGGCTGCCGCTGCCCGTCCCGGCGCCGCTGGCGGTCGGCCGGCCCGCCGGCGGCTACCCGTGGGAGTGGTCGGTGCTGCGCTGGCTGGACGGCACCAACCCGGTGGCCGGCTCGCTGGGCGCACCCGAGGCGCTCGCCCGGGACCTGGCCGGCTTCGTCAACGCGCTGCGCGCCGCCGATCCGGCCGGCGGCCCGGCCGCCCAGCGCAGCACCCCGCTCGCCGCCCGGGACGGCGCCACCCGCACGGCCATCGCCCAGCTCTCCGGCCACCTCGACGCGGCGGCCGCGACCGCCCTGTGGGAGAGGGCGCTGCGGCTGCCCGGGTACGACGGCCCCCCGGTCTGGATGCACGGCGACCTCACCCCCGGCAACCTGCTGATCTCCCGCACCGGCCGGCTGGCCGCCGTCATCGACTTCGCCCAGATGGGCGTCGGCGACCCGACCGCCGACCTGATCCCCGCCTGGAACCTGCTGCCCGCCGCCGCCCGCCCCGCCTTCCGCGCGGCCGTCGGCGCGGACGAGGCGATGTGGGCCCGCGGCCGCGCCTGGGCCTTCTCCATCGCCCTGGTGACGATCCCGTACTACCGTCACACCGACCAGGCGCGGACCGCCAACGCCCGCCGCGTGGTCCGCGAGGTGCTCGCCGACCGCGGCGCGCCGGCCGCCCGATGACCCCCGGAATTGTCATACCGGGTCAGCAATCTTCCCCGGTCAAGCCGGCTGCTAGCCTGACCCGCATGAGCGGACTGCGGGAGCGCAAGAAGGAGCGGACCCGGCGGGCCATCTCCGAGGCGGCCATCGGACTGTTCCTGGAGCACGGCTTCGACCGGGTGTCGGTGGCGGACGTCGCGGCGGCGGCCGAGGTCTCCAAGCCGACGCTGTTCTCCTACTTCCCCAGCAAGGAGGAGCTGGTCGTCCACCGCTTCGCCGACCACCAGGAACAGTCCGCCGACGTGGTCCGCGGCCGGGGCCCCGACGAGTCGGCGCTCGACGCCCTGCGCCGGGACTTCCTGGACGGCCTCGCCCGGCGTGACCCGGTCACCGGCCTCAACGACCACCCCCAGGTGCTGGCCTTCACCGCCCTGGTCCACGGCACCCCCAGCCTGGCCGCCCGGGTGAGCGCCTACGTCGCCCGCGCCGAGCAGTCCCTCGCCGGGGCACTGCGCGAGGCCCCCGACCTGCCCGCGCCCCGGGAACTCACCGCCACCCTGCTCGCCGCCCAGGTCACCGCCACCCAGCGGGTCCTGGCCCTGCACAACTGGCGCCGCATCGGCGAGGACGGCCGCACCGCCGACGACCTCCACCCCGAGGCCGCCGCCGACGCCGAGCGCGCCTTCGACCTGCTCGCCCACGGATACGCCGATGCCGCCGAAGGCTAGAGTGCCGCGCATGACGACACGCCGGATCGAGTTCGAGGCCCTCCACAACTTCCGCGACCTGGGCGGCCACCCGGCCTCCGACGGACGGACCGTACGGCGGGGCCTGCTCTACCGCTCCGACTCGCTCGGCAAGCTCTCCTCCCCCGGCGACCTGGACAGGCTGCGGTCGCTCGGCGTGCGGACCGTGATCGACCTCCGCTACGACTGGGAGATCGCCGCCAAGGGCCGGGTGCCCGACTTCGAGGGCCTGGAGTACCACAACCTCTCGATCGAGCACCGCCCGTACGACCAGGCCGAGATCGACCCGGAGCTCGACCCCTGGCGCTACCTCGCCGACCGGTTCGCCGAGGTCGCCGAAGACGGGGTGAAGGAGATCCGCCAGGCCCTGGACGTGATCACCGCCGCCGAGGCCCCGGTGGTCTTCCACTGCGCCTCCGGCAAGGACCGCACCGGCCTGATCGCCGCCCTGCTGCTCACCCTGCTCGGCGTCGGCGAGGACGACATCGCCGCCGACTTCGCCCTCACCGAACTCGCCACCCCGCACCTCGTCGCCGACTGGCACGCCGCCCACCCCGGCCGCGAACTGCGCTGGCCCGGCTACGGCCGTGCCCCGGAGACCGTCATCCGCCTCGCCCTCGCCGACCTCGCCGCCCGCCACGGCTCGGTCGAGGCCTACCTCACCGGCACCCTCGGCATCGACCGCGACCAGACCGACGCACTGCGGTCACGACTGCTCACGTTCTGACCACATGCGGCGGATTGCCTGTCACGGGCCCGGGTGGGGCGGTAGCAGCCCGGGATCAGCGGCGGCGGCCCTTGCCCGAGCGGGACCGGGCCCCGGGGCGGGAGCCCGGGCGGGGGCCGGGGCCGGCCGCCGGGGCCGGGGCGACCTCGGGCCAGTGGGCGGGGCGGGTCAGGCCTGCCGGGATGCGGGTGGTGGCGTCGCCGCGGGCCGCGTCCAGCTGGGGCTGGGTGAGGAAGAGCGCCGTACCGAGGTCCGCGCCGGCCAGGTGGGCGTCCCGCAGGTCGGCGCCGACCAGGTCGGCGAGGCGCAGGTCCGCGCCGGAGAGGTCGGCCGCGACGAGCAGGGCGCCGCGCAGGTTGGCCCCGCGCAGGTCGGCGCCGCGCAGGTTGGCGCCGAAGAGGTCGGCGCCCCGGTACTCGCGGCGGTGCGGGACGCCGGCGCGGACCAGTTCGCCGGCCCGCAGCAGCAGCTCGCTGACCCGCCCGCGGTGGGCCGGGACGTCGAGGGCGAGGACCTCCTCGGGGGTGCCGCCGGCCATCCGGTCGGTCTCCGCGAGGGCCTGCCGCAGCTCGTCGTGGACGGGCCCGGCAGCGGCGAAGGTGAGCGCCTCGGTGAGGTAGCGGAGCAGTTCGTGCAGCTGCCGCACGACCGGGAAGACGTCGAACATCGCCTTGGCGCTGTCCGGCTCCTCGCGCCAGCTGCGGCCGCCGAAGGTCACCTGGGAGACCCGCTGCCCGGCGCCGAAGCAGTCGTAGACGGTGCAGCCCTGGAAGCCCCGCTCGCGCAGCTGCGCGTGGATGCCGCAGCCGAAGTCCGCCTGGAGGTTGTGGCAGGGGCTGCCGGCCCGCTTGTTCTCGGCGAAGTCGGTGCCCGCGACGAAGGGCAGGGCGGCGCAGCAGAGCCCGAAGCAACTGCCGCAGTCGGACTCGAGCGGGGTCGGCGCGGCCGCCGTGGGGTCCTGCGGCGACTCGGTCTCGCGCACGTCCGGGATCCTTCCAGCAAGCGGGCGCCGGGCGGCGCCGCGAACCCTGAATCCTACTGGGCGGACAGCCCACGATGCCGGTAAGTTGCGCAAGGCATTAGAGACCATTACAGATAGAGGTGGGCGGCATGCGGGACCCGGACATCAGGGCCCTGGTCCGGAGGTGGATCTCGGGCTGGGCGGTCTCGCGCGGCTCCGCCGAGCCGGTGGACCGGCCCTGGGGCTGGACCATCGACGTCGGCGCACCGGTCGGCGAGGTGGGCCGGCACGTGCTGCCGGAACCGACCGAGACCGAGGTCCGCGAGCTGGCCGAGGCCACCACCGCACCGACCACCTGGCTGAAACTGTTCGCCGAGGACGCGACCGTGCGCCCGTGGCTGGACGAGCGGTGGCGCCTGGACGCGCCGGGCTTCCTGATGACCGCCCCGCTCGCCGCCGAACCGCCCGAGGTCCCGGCCGGCTACACCCTGACCACCTGGGAGCGCGGCGGCGTCCTCCGGGTCCTGGTGCGCACCGAGGCCGGCCACCTCGCCGCCCGCGGCCAGGCGGGCCTGGCCGGCCCGGCGGCCGTACCGGACCAGATCACCACCGCGCCGGAGCACCGCCGCCGGGGCCTGGGCGCCCTGGTGATGCGCACGCTCCAGTCCGCCGCGCACGAGCGGGGCGCGCGCACCGGCGTCCTGGTCGGCACTCCGGAGGGACAGGCGCTCTACACGGCGCTCGGCTGGACCACCCACGCCCCGATGGCGAGTGCGGTCCTGGAACCGGCGAAGGCGGAGGGCTAGGACCGGGCCCGGGTGCGGCAGCGGGTCCGGCCGCTCAGCCGTACGGCCGGTCGTCAGCCGAGGACGGCCGACGTCTCCTCCCCCGCCTTCCGGGGTGTGAACCAGTGCTCCCGCACCGCGTCCGTGGGCCGCTGCTCGCCGAGCGCGGGCAGTCCCCACTCGCCCAACGCCTCGATGACCGGCCGCAGTTCGCGGCCGCGTCCGGTGAGTTCGTAGACCATCGCGTTGGCCGGCCGTTCCAGCCGCCGACGGGTGACCAGTCCGTCGCCCTCCAGCTGCTTGAGCCGGGTGGCCAGGATGTCGGTGGAGACGCCGGGCAGGTCGGCGTGCAGGTCGGTGTAGCGGCGCGGGCCGCCGAGGAGCTCACGGACGATCAGGAGGCCCCAGCGCTCCCCCACCGCGTCCAGGGCGCGGGCGACGGCGCAGTACTGGTCGTAGCTTCGGCGTGACATGCGGAACAGCATAGCCAAGAGGTTGGACTTTCCAAGTACACACTTGGTAGAACAAAGCTGAAGCAACGGAGCGGTGGTGACGGTCGGGAGGCCGCAGATGGAGTTTCGCCAGTCCAGCAAGCTGAATGACGTGTGCTACGAGATTCGCGGCCCGGTGGTCGACCAGGCCAACGCCCTGGAGGAGGCAGGGCACAGCGTGCTGCGGCTGAACACCGGCAACCCGGCCCCGTTCGGCTTCGAGGCGCCGGAGGAGATCCTCCAGGACATCATCCGCAACCTGCCCTCCGCCCACGGTTACAGCGACTCGCGCGGCATCCTGCCGGCCCGCCGCGCGGTGGTGCAGTACTACCAGCAGCGCGGGGTCCAGGGCGTCACCGTCAACGACGTCTACCTCGGCAACGGCGCCTCCGAGCTGATCCAGATGGCCGTCACCGCCCTGGTGGACGACGGCGACGAGGTGCTCGTGCCGATGCCCGACTACCCGCTCTGGACGGCCGCGGTCCGGCTGGCCGGCGGCAAGGCCGTGCACTACCTGTGCGACGAAGAGGCCGAGTGGTACCCGGACCTGGACGACATCGCGGCCAAGATCACCGCCCGGACCAAGGCCATCGTCGTCATCAACCCCAACAACCCCACCGGCGCGGTCTACCCGAAGGAACTGCTGGAGGACATCCTCGACCTGGCCCGCCGCCACCAGCTGATGGTGCTGGCCGACGAGATCTACGACAAGATCCTCTACGACGGCACCGAGCACCACTGCCTGGCCGCCCTGGCCGACGACGTGCTGACGCTCACCTTCAACGGCCTCTCCAAGGCCTACCGGGTGGCCGGCTTCCGCAGCGGCTGGCTGGTCGTCTCCGGCCCCAAGCAGCACGCGAGCGACTACCTGGAGGGCCTGACCATGCTCTCCGGCATGCGGCTGTGCCCCAACGTGCCCGCCCAGTTCGCCGTGCAGGCGGCGCTCGGCGGCCACCAGTCCATCAACGACCTGGTGCTGCCCGGGGGGCGGCTCACCGAGCAGCGCGACGTCGCGGTCAAGGCGCTCAACGAGATCCCCGGCGTCAGCTGCGTCAAGCCCAAGGGCGCCCTCTACGCCTTCGCCCGGCTGGACCCGGCGGTGCACCGGATCGTCGACGACGAGCGGTTCGTGCTGGACCTGCTGCTGCGCGAGAAGATCCACGTCGTCCAGGGCACCGGCTTCAACTGGCCCCGCCCGGACCACTTCCGCTTCGTCACCCTGCCCCGGGCCGACGACCTGGAGACGGCCGTCAACCGGATCGGGCGCTTCCTGGCGACGTACCGCCAGAGCTGACGGCCTACCCTCGACGGCATGACCGTCCTGCGCTCCGTCGCCCTGTTCGCCCTCGCCGCGCTCGCCGAGATCGGCGGCTGCTGGCTGATCTGGCAGAGCGTGCGCGAGCAACGGCCGTGGTGGCTGGCCGGGGTGGGCGTGCTGGTGCTCGGCGCTTACGGCTTCGTCGCCGCCCTCCAGCCGGACAGCGACTTCGGCCGGGTGCTGGCCGCGTACGGCGGGGTCTTCGTGGCCGGCTCGCTGCTCTGGGGCATGGCCGTGGACGGCTTCCGGCCGACCCGCTACGACGTGCTGGGCGCGCTGATCTGCCTGGCCGGGGTCGGCGTCATCATGTACGGGCCCCGGCGCTGAGACTCCAGCACCGGGGCCCGTCAGGCACGTTCGGGGCCTACCGGCCCCGGTCGGCTACCAGCCCCAGCCGCCGCCCTGGCCGTCGTCGTCGTGGTCCGAGTCCCAGCCCTCGCCGACCTTGCGCAGGATCGTGTAGTTGTCGATCTGCGTGCCGTCCTCAGCCAGCGCGGTGACCTTCATGACCGACTTCTGGCCCAGGTGCTTCGGGGTGACGTCGACCTTGATGAAGGAGTAGCCGGTGTAGCGCACCCGCGACCACTGGATGGTCTCGGGGGTCTTCACCTTGCCCTTGCTCCAGTAGTAGGTCTTGACCTCGTCCTGGTGGTTCTCGTGCCCCTCGTAGGTGTCCGGCACGTCGAACTTGTAGAGGCTGCGA
Organism: Kitasatospora sp. NPDC056651; assembly: GCF_042792155.1. Taxonomy (NCBI): domain Bacteria; kingdom Bacillati; phylum Actinomycetota; class Actinomycetes; order Kitasatosporales; family Streptomycetaceae; genus Kitasatospora; species Kitasatospora sp. NPDC056651. The sequence goes on from NZ_JBHTWX010000049.1 coordinate 22,002, forward strand.
CCGGCCGCACCCGCGGTGACGTAGACCACGCCGTCCTTGGCCGGCTCGATGGTGGCGCCGCTCGGCACCTGCTTCGAGACCTTGTTGCCGAGGATCGCGTCGGTGCGCTCGTAGATGTGGTTGTGGCCGTTGATGACCAGGTCCACCCGGTACTTCTCGAACAGCGGCACCCAGGCCTCGCGGACACCGCCCTCGGAGGCGTGCGCGACGGTGGTGGAGAAGGCGCAGTGGTGGAAGAAGACCACGACGAAGTCGACGGTCTCGTCGTTGCGCAGGTCCTTGAGGGTGCGCTCCAGCCACTTGGTCTGCTTGTTCGCCGAGACGCCCAGGTTGGCCGGGATCTCGTAGGAGACGTCGTTGGCGTCCAGCGAGATGACGCCGACGTTCTTGTAGCGGAACGTGTAGACGCCGGGGACCTTGCGCGGGTCCGGGCCGTTGTTCGGCAGGAAGAAGCGGGCGTTCTCGCCGCCGTAGCCGTTGGGCGAGTACCAGGCCTCGATGTCGTGGTTGCCGTACGCGACCATCCACGGGATCTCGGCGGCGACCGTCTCGGTCTGGACCAGGAAGTCGTCCCAGGTCTTCGCGTTGAAGACGGACTTGTCCGGGTCGGTGCCGGAACCGGCCGGGTCGGCGTAGCAGATGTCGCCGGCGTGCAGGTGGAAGGCCGGCTTCTGCGCCTTGATGATGTGGTCGTTGCCGGCCGCGTGCGCGCTGACGCCCTGGTCGCCGAAGGCGGTGAAGGTGAACGGCTCGTACACCTTGCCCCAGCGGTGGTCGCGGGAGGGCGCGGTGCGGAAGGTGTGCAGGGTGGAGATCTGCTGCTGCGAGGCCGGGTCGAAGCCGTCGTGGCCGACACCGTAGTAGTACGTGGTGTCGGGCTTCAGGTCCTCCAGCGCCACGTGCAGGTAGTACTGGTCCACCGGCTGGCTGGTCGGGGTCAGCGCCGGGGTGTGCAGCGCGCGGACCTCGGCCTGGACCTTGTGGCTCAGCTCCCACGGGGTCTTGCCGAAGCGCAGGTACGGCTTCTTGACCGGGGCCGGGACCTGCCAGGAGATGCGGAACTGGGTGTCCGGCTCCGGGCCGAACTGGAGGTGACGGCCGATCGGGGCGACCAGCGAACCGTCGATGCCGTCGGTCGTGCCACCGGTCAGCAGCTGCGGACCGGCCGGGGCGGCGAAGGCCGTCCCGCTGCCCAGCGCGCCACCGACGGCGACGGCGCCCACGGTCACGGCGCCGGCGCGCAGCATCCGGCGGCGGGAGAAGCGGGCCCGCAGGTACTCGTGCTGCTCGGCCATGCTCATGCGGTCGGCAAGCTTGGCCGGCACGCCCATGTTGGGGATATCCATGCGCCGGACTCTGTCAGCGGTGCGTTGATCACACGCGGACGCCGGGTGAACGGGCCGCAGCGCGCCGCCCACTCGAACGCCAATGTTCGACCATGAATTGGCAAAGAACGTGTCCGCACGTTCTCGACGACGCATCATGGCCCCCACACGCCCCCGGCCTGATCCGGCGTCGGCCGGCGGGCGGTGGACTGGTCAGCTGGAGGGCTCGTCCCACTGGGTGGCGGTCCGGTTGCCGGTGCCGTCGCAGGTGCGGCAGATCTCGTCCCGGTAGGCGTGCTTGGCGCCGGTCGCGTCCACCCGGTAGCGCACGTAGACCCCGGTGCCGTCGCACAGGAAGCAGTTGCCGCCCCCGCCGCCCACCTCGGTGGTGCCGGTGCCCTGGCAGGTCCGGCAGCTGAGGCCGGCGGTCCGGCCGGTGCCCGCGCAGATGCGGCAGACCGTCGTCATCGGCTTCCTCCCAAACACGCGAACGGCTCGACGCCCCCAGGAACAGGCCCGATGCCACCGGTCATGGTAGTGGCGACGGCCCCCGCACCACCCCGGGACGATCGAACTGGCGGAACGTCGACGGCACCGGCCCCGGGCCCACTCGGTCAGGCGCCCCCGCCCCACTCGGGCAGGTGCCCCGGCCTCACTCGGGCAGGCCCTCGCGGACCCGGCGGGAGACCGAGATCAGCTGGAGGTCCAGCAGGCCCGGCGGATCGGCCAGGCCCGGGCCGCCGGCCCGCACCCAGGCGGCGATGTCGTCGATCATCTCGTCCATCAGCACGAAGCCCAGCCAGACCGGCCGGCCGCCCGCCGCCCGGCCCTCGGCGGAGGGGCCGACCACCACCACGTTGGACTGGGTGCACACGTCCAGGCACGTGACCGCGCGGACCCGGCCCGCCGAGCCGACCGCCGTCCGCAGCCGCTCGTACTGGCCCGCGTGGTCCACCCCGGGGTGCTTCGCCTCGGTGCCGCAGCAGCAGCCCCGGCAGACCGTCACGGTCACGGGCGCGGCGGCGCCCCGCTTGCGGTCCCGGACACCGTCGCGGTCCCGGACACCGTCGCGGTCTCGGCGGCTCATCGGTTCTCCTGACCCCTCCCGGTCGGCGGCGCACTGCGCACCGGCCTCCGCACTGTACCTGTCACCTCTTCGGCGCCTTCCGGCCCGGGTCACATCCGTGCGCACAAGCCCCTCAACAGGAGGCCACCCCTCCAGATAGGATGCGAACCGATCCGCGCCGACAGGGGGGACGCGCGGACGTTCGGGGGAGGTACGCGAAGGATGCCGGAGCGAAGAACCCGGGGCCTGGTGCTCCCGGCGGCCGTGGCCGTGGCCGGAGTCCTGTCCGGGGCTCTCGGCGCCTCGGTGGTGCTGACCGGCGGCTACGCGGTCCACCGGATGACGGGCGACACGATGGGTCCGGAGCTGCGGGAGGGCGACCGGCTGCTGACCGACCGCGTCGCGGCGGCGGACGTCCGGCGCGGCGAGGTCTACCTCGTCGACTCGCCCTGGATGCTCCACCACCTCGTCGTCTCCCGCGTCGCGGCCCTCGGCGGGGACCGGATCGCCTGCGACGGCGGCCGGTTCACCCTGAACGGGCAGCCGCCGGCCGAACCGGCCGCGCGTCAGGCCCACACCTGCTACGTGGACTTCGACGTCACCGTCCCGCCCGGCCGGGCCTTCCTGCTGGGCGACCGGCGGGAGACGGCGATCGACTCCCGGCTCACCACCGGGAGCGGAGACGACGGCACTGTCGACCTCGCCTCGCTCACCGGGCACCGGGTGGTCTGGCACACCGGGCCCGACGCGCCCGAAGCGCCCGGGAAGCTGGCCGGCGCCGTCGGGCTGGGCGCGCTCGGGGCGCTGCTCGCACTCGGCGGGCTGATCGCCTCGGTCGTCACCGCGGCCCGCCGCCGAGGGGCGCACTAGGCAGCACGTCGAAACGCGCCGCCCCGGAGGAAGCCGGGCCGGGGCGGTACTTGGGTTGTGTCGATCTCGCGGACAGGGGGAATCCGTGGTCACCGAAACAGCACCGAGCAAGACCGGACCGGTCTCGCTCTACGAAGGCAACAGCATCGAGGAGCTCCGCCACGTGGTGGGCGAACGGCTGGCCCCGCACCGACTGGCGGTGCTGGGCGAGCAACGGCTCCCGGGCCGGTTCCGTTCGTTCCACGAAGGGTCGGTGGCGCTCTACGACCTCGGGTACGGGGCGCCGGTGCGCCTGTGGACCGGGGAGCTGCCGGACTTCTACAACGTCATCCTGCCGCACGCCGGGGGCGGCCGGGTCGTCTCCAACGGCACCGAGCTGAGCTCCACGCTGTCGGTGGCCGGGCCGGGCGACCGGGTCACCATGGAGTGGGACGCCGGAGCCCTGAACGGGGCGCTGGCGATGTCCCGGCAGACGGTGGAACAGGCGCTCGCGGTCCGGCTCGGCGAGGTGCCGCAGGAGCCGCTGCGCTTCACCGCGGTCCTCGACCCGGCCGATCCGGCCGTCCGGACCTGGCTCGAACTCGTCTTCTTCTTCCGCGAGTTCACCGTCTCCGAACTGGCCCACCGATCCCCCCTGGGGGTGCAGCAGTTCGAGAAGCTGCTGGTCCACGGACTGCTGGACGCCCAGCCCCACTCGCTCGGCCACGACGGCGCCGACCACGGCTCGGCGCTGCTGCCGAGCGCCCTGCGCCGGGCCGCGGACTACTGCGCCGAGCACGCCGGCGAGGCGCTGTCCGTCGCCGACATCGCCCGGGCGGCCCGGGTCAGCCTGCGCACCCTGCGGGAGGGCTTCCGTCGCCACCTGGACACCACGCCACTGGCCTACCTGCGCCGGGTCCGGCTCGACCGCGCCCACCACGACCTGCTCGCCATCGCCGACGGCCGGGCCCGCGGCACGGTGACCGAGGTCGCCTGCCGCTGGGGCTTCACCCACCTCGGCCGGTTCAGCGCGGACTACCGGCAGGCGTACGGGCGCTCGCCCTCGCAGACCCTCGGCAGTGGCGCCTGACGGCCCCGGGTCCGCGCGCGGTGGTGGGGGGCCCCCCGGGGGGGGGGGGGCCCCCCCCCCCCCCCCCCCCCGCCCCCCCCCCCCCCCCGGGGGCCCCCGCGCCCCGGCGGGCATTACCGCCCCGGCCGTTAGGAAAA
>NZ_JBHTWX010000049.1:26478-58229 GCF_042792155.1 Kitasatospora sp. NPDC056651
CGGGGGCCGGCGCGGGGGGGGCCGCCCCCCCGGGGGGGGCCCCCCACCACCGTCCGGCGCACCACCGTCCGGCGCACCACTGTTCGGCGCGCCGGCTCCCGGCGGGAATTCCGCTCCAGGCCGTTTCGAAATCGCCGCCGATACCCGCACGGGGGAAACCCGCGATACCCGGTGGAGCGTAATCCGGAATTCCACACCGGCACGCCTGACGGAATGTCGGCAATTTCCGCGCACACCATGGACGACCGGCAGACGCGGCAGTAACTTACCTGCGAGTAGCTGTGGCCCGGCTCGGCACGACCCCCACCCGTCGTTTCTCTCCCCCAGGAGGAACCGTGCTCCGCCCTGCCCGGAAATTCCGCCGCCTCCGGAATTCCACCGCGCTCGCCGCCGTGTCCCTGGGCGCCGCGCTGGCGCTCACCTCCACCACCGCCCAGGCCGTCACCCCGGCCCCGAGGCACTACGTGGCGCTCGGCGACTCCTACGCCGCCGGCGCCGGGGTGCCCGGCCAGTCGGGCGGCCTGTGCCTGCGCTCCGACCACAACTACGGCCACCTGGTCGCCGGCGCCCTCAAGGCCGGCACGTACACCGACGTCACCTGCTCCGCGGCCAAGATCAAGGCGATGACGCAGCCCCAGTACGACGCGGTCATCAGGGTCAACGACCCGCAACTGGACTCGGTGGGCGCCGATACCGACCTGGTCACCCTCGGGATCGGCGGCAACGACCTCGCGGCCAGCGACCTCGGCCTCGCCGAACTGGTCGCCACCTGCGTCGCCGGCGCCGTCGTCAACCCGCTCGGCACGCCCTGCCGGGACGTCTACAACCACGGCTACTGGGACTTGGGCACCCTGTCCTGGCGGTACGGCAACGACGACCTGGCGGAGCGGATCCGCACCACCATCGCCCCGCAGCTGGCCGACACCCTCCAGCGCATCCACGCCAAGGCGCCCGGGGCCCGGGTGCTGCTGGTCGGCTACCCGTCCGTGCTGCCCGCCGACGGGTCCCGGTGCGTGCTGCGCCAGCCGGTGACGCCCGGCGACGTCGCGTACCTGCACGGCGTGCTCGACAAGCTGAACGCCGCCATGAAGTCCACCGCGGCCGCGAACGGCGCGACCTACGTGGACACCGCCACGCCGACGCTCGGGCACGACGTCTGCTCGGGCGACCGCTGGATCGAGGGCGCGCTGCCGGGCTCGCCCGCCGTGCCGTTCCACCCGAACGCGACCGGCGAGCAGGTGATGGCGCAGGCGGTGCTCGCCGCGCTGAAGTAGTGCCGGGGCACCGCCCCGGGAAGCCCCGAGGGGCCGGCGACCGGATTCCCGGTCACCGGCCCCTCGGCCGCGCGTCCCCGCCCGCCCTACTCGGGCTTCGCGGCGCCCGCCGCGGCGGTGCCGGCGGCCAGCCCGGCCGACCACTTCTCCTCGACGTTGCCGAACTTCCAGTAGGCGATCGCCGCCGCCCAGGTGAGCACGAACAGCCCGACGATCGCGTAGCCGACGAAGTTGAGGTCCAGCCCGCCGATCCAGGCGACCGGTCCGCTGGTGATGTCCAGCTTCTCCCCGAGCAGGCCGATCAGCTCGATCGAGCCGATGACCAGCGCCACCAGCACCGACAGCCCGGTGACGGTCAGGTTGTAGTAGATCTTGCGGACCGGCTTGGAGAAGGCCCACTCGTACGCGAAGTTCATGAACGAACCGTCGATGGTGTCCAGCAGGCTCATCCCGGCCGCGAACAGGATCGGCAGCGTGAGCAGCGCGTACCAGGGCAGCGAGAAGGCCGCCGCGCCGCCGGCCAGCACCAGCAGCGAGACCTCGGTGGCGGTGTCGAAGCCCAGGCCGAACAGCAGGCCCACCGGGTACATGTGCCAGGGCTTGGTGACGGCCCTGGTGACCCGGCCGAGGATGCGGTTCATCAGCCCGCGCCGCTCCAGCTGGCGCTCCAGCTCCGCCTCGTCGTATTCGCCGTGGCGCATCCGGCGGAAGACCTTGAGGATGCCGTTGAAGGCGCCCAGGTTGATCAGGCCGAGCAGCAGCAGGAAGGTGCCGGAGACGGTGACGCCGATCAGGCCGGTCATCTCGTGCAGCGTCGAGTCGTCGGACTCCACCTGGCCGGCCAGCGAGCGGATGCCGAAGGCCAGCAGCGCGCAGAGGCCGAAGACGACCGAGGAGTGCCCGAGCGAGAACCAGAAGCCGACCGACAGCGGCCGCTTGCCCTGGCCCATCAGCTTGCGGGTGGTGTTGTCGATGGCGGCGATGTGGTCGGCGTCGAAGGCGTGCCGCATGCCGAGGGTGTAGGCGGTCAGGCCCATGCCCGCGCCGAACACCTGTCCGCCGACGGTGTAGTGCTCGGGCTCGACCAGCGCGAGCAGCGTGAACCACCCGATGACGTGCAGCGCGAGGATGAATCCGCCCATTCCGGCGAGGCGGATCCATTCCTCCCGGGTGAGTCGGTCCCGCCAGCGGGGGGCGGTCATCGTCTTGTCCTTTCGTTCGGGTGGTCGAAGCTGGGCCATCTTTCCGCCTCGATGTGCGCAGTTGCAAGTCATGCGCAATTACGGATTCGCCTCCCCCGCTTCTCCGCTCGCGTCCGCTCCCGCGTCTCCCCCCGCTTCACGGCGCGCCGCGGAGATCGTCACGACCCGTACAACGCCTCGTAACCTCCGGGGGCTTTCAGTGCGGGCTCTACGCGCGGATACTCCCGTTCTACGCGCGAAAACTCGGGCGCCGACTTCCAACTCCCCACGAAGGAACGGCACATGACGATCCGTATTCGAACCGCTGCGGCCCTGGCCGGCGCGGCGCTGCTCGCGGCCGGTCTCACCATCCCGACCACCGCCACCGCCGCCCCGACCCGCGCCGAGGCCGCCGCGGTGAGCGCCACCCCGCACCGGGTGCTGTTCGACAACAGCAAGGCCGAGACCGCGGGCAACGCCGACTGGATCATCAGCACCAGCCAGCCCGACCCGCTGGCCCAGAACGCCAACCCCACCACCGAGAAGAGCTGGACCGGCGCCCTCTCGGCCTGGGGCGTCGCCCTCCAGAAGACCGGCCAGTACAGCCTGAAGACCCTCCCGGCGGGCTCCACCATCAGCTACGGCACCGGTGCCGCGCTCGACCTCGCCAACTTCGACACCTTCGTGGTCCCGGAACCGAACATCCGGCTGAGCGCGAGCGAGAAGACGGCGCTGATGAACTTCGTGAAGAACGGCGGCGGCCTGTTCCTGGTCTCCGACCACCTCAACAGCGACCGCAACAACGACGGCTGGGACTCCCCGAAGATCATCAACGACCTGCTGACCAACAACGGGGTCGACAACAACGACCCCTTCGGCTTCTCGGTCGACCTGCTCAACATCACCACCGACAACCCGCGCGCGGTCAACGACCCGGCCGACCCGGTGCTGCACGGCCCCTTCGGCGCCGTCACCGGATCGATCCTGCGCAACGGCACCACCTTCACCCTCAAGCCCGCCGACAACCCGAACGTCAAGGGCCTGGTCTACCGGACCGGCTACAGCGGCAACACCGGCGCCTTCTTCGTCACCAGCACCTTCGGCTCCGGCCGGGTCGCGGTCTGGGGCGACAGCTCCGCCATCGACGACGGCACCGGCCAGTCCGGCAAGACCCTCTACAACGGCTGGGACGACCCGGCGGGCACCAACGCCGCCCTCGCCCTGAACGCCACCGCCTGGCTGAGCAAGGCCTGACCACCGGGGCCCGCGCGCCGGGGCCCCGCGCATCGGGGCTCCGCTCACCGGGGCCCGCGCGCCGGAGCTCCGCTCACCGGGGGCTCCGCTCACCGGGCACGTGGCCGCTCCCTCCCCTACTGTCGGATTACCGACGCCCGGGACCGATGGGAGCGGCCATGCCGTCCTACGCCTACCGCACCACCCGCGAGGACCTGCGCATCCCGCTGCCCGACGGCACCCGGCTCGCCGCGCGGCTGTGGCGGCCGGTCGGCGACGAACCCGGCCCCGCCCTGCTGGAGTACTCCGGCGGGCGCCTCGGCGACCGCACCGCCGCCGAGGACGCCCGCCGCCACCCCTGGTTCGCGGGCCACGGCTACGCCACCGTCCGGGTCGACACCCGCGGACACGGCAACTCCGACGGCACCCCCGGCGCACCCGGCGGCGCCCAGGAGCTGGCCGACGGCACCGCCGTGGTCGACTGGCTCTCCCGGCGCCCCTGGTGCAACGGCCGGCTCGGCCTGCTCGGCGTCGGCGCCGCCGCCACCACCGCGCTGCGGCTCGCCGCCCGCACGCCCGAGGTCGTCGGCGCCGTGGCCGCCGCCTGCCCCGAGGGGGGCCTGCGGCTCGGCGGGGCCGTGCTCGCCGCCGGCCTGCACGACCGGCTCACCGCCCTGGTCGCCGACGCCGCCCTGCCACCGGACCCGCGCCACGTCGGCGACGCCTGGCGGGCCGGGTGGCTGGCCCGGCTGGAGTCGCTGGCCCCGCCCGTCGAGGAGTGGCTCGCCCCCGGCGAGTCCAGCGTCCCGGTGTCCGTCCCGGTCCTCGCGGTGGCCGGCTGGGGCGACCCGTCCTGCTCCTTCGTCCTGCGCCTGCTCGCCGAGTCCCCCACCGCGCGCGCCCTGATCGGCCCCTGGCCGCACGGCCTGCCCGAGGACGCCCTGCCCGACACCCTGCGCTGGTGGGACCACTGGCTGCGCGGCGCCGACACCGGCGCCCTCGCCGAACCCGCCCTGCGCAGCTGGCTCGCCACCCGCTGGACCGGCGACGAGGCCTGGCCCTCCCCCGACGTCCGGGAGATCCACTACGGCCTGGACGGGCCGCTGCGCAGCGCCGGAACCGCCGCCGACGACCGCTACGCCACGGTCCGTTCCCCACAGCACACCGGCCTCGACTCCGGTGCCTACGTCCCGCACGGCCGCCCCGCCGACCAGCCGCCCGACCAGCGCGAGGAGGACGGCCGCTCGGTCTGCTTCGACTCCCAGCCGCTGCCCGAACCGGTCGAACTGCTCGGCATCCCGACCGTACGGCTGCGGTTGCGGCCGCGCGAGGACGGGACACCCGCCCAGGTGGCGGTGCGGCTCTGCTCGGTCGGCCCGGACGGCACCTCGGAGCTGGTCACCCGGGGCGTCCTGGCCGCCGACGGGCCGGACGCCGACGTGGAACTGGCCGCCTGCGCCTGGACGTTCCCGGCCGGGCACCGGCTGCGGCTCGCCCTCTCCTCGGTCTACTGGCCCTGGGTGTGGCCGCGGGCGGAGGACACCGGGTACGGCGTCGACCCGTCCCGCTCCACGCTGAGCCTGCCGGTGCGCCACCTGGCCGCCGACGCGGGCGCGCCGCCCGTCACCTTCGAGCGGCCGGAGCTGCCCGAACCGCTCGACATCCACCTCACCGAGCCGCTCACCGCCCGGCCCGAGCACGTCACCGTCCACGACATCGGCCGCCACGAGTGGCGCACCGAGCGCTCCCCCGCCTCCGACGGCAGCCGCACCCACCCCGACGGCCTGGTCCGCGACGAGCACACCGTCACCGCGTACCGGGTCCTCACCGGCGCCCCGCTCAGCGCCCAGGCCCGCACCGACCACACCGTGCGGCTGGAGCGGCCCGACATCGGCTGGGACGTCACCGTCCAGACCCGAACCCAACTGCGCTGCGACGCCGGGCACTTCATCAGCGTCATCCAGTTGCGGGCGCTGGAGGCGGGGTCGGTGGTGTTCGCCCGGGAGTGGCAGCACCGGGTGCCCCGCGAGCGCGGCTGAGCGCCACCGGGCCTCGGCTCCAGCGCCGGCCCCAGCACCGGCACCGGCACCGACGCCGGCGGTTCCCCTATCGCCGGCCGCCGCCGGACGGGGAGGCGTGGTCGGCGAGGACCTCGGCGGTCACGTGGCGGGCGGTGGCGGCCATCCTCGGGTTGCTGTTCCGGTAGTAGGCCACCTCCATCAGGGCGACGGACAGGGCCCAGCCGCGGGCTCGGGCCCACGTCGCGTCATCGGCGGCCACGGCCGTGCGGAAAGCCGCGCGGGCCGAGGCGGGCAGCACGTACCAGGCGGGGATCAGGTCGACCGCCGGTTCGCCCAGGCCCGCGCAGCCGAAGTCGATGACGGCGCCGAGGCGGCCGTCCGGGGACACCAGCAGGTTGCCGGGCTGGAGGTCTGCGTGGATCCAGACCGGGGGGCCCGGGTGTTCGGGGGCCTTGAGGGCTTCCTCCCAGGCGGCGGTCGCGGCCTCGGCGTCGATGACGTCCGCCACCGCGGCGACCGCCTTCCGGACGTTCGCGTCCCGGTCCGCCAGCGCCTCACTGCGGTAGGAGGCCGGGCCGCCGGTCGGGTCCAGTCGGCGCATGGCGGTCACGAAGGCGGCCAAGTCCTCGGCCAGCAGCGCGGGTCGGGCGAGATCGCCGACGACCGGGTTCGCCCCGTCGAGCCAGCGCAGCACCGCCCAGGACCACGGGCAGCCGTCGACCGGCCCGCCTACGGCCAGCGGGACCGGCACCGGGACCGGCAGGTGCGGGGCGAGGCGCGGCAGCCAGCGCTCCTCCCGGTCGATCTCCCCGGCCGACCCCGGGGTGCGCGGGACGCGCACCACCAGCTCGGCACCCAGCCGGTACATCGCGTGGCTGGTCCCGACCGACGCCACCGGTTCGACCGGCAGCCCGGCCCACCGCGGGAACCGCTCGGCGACCATCCGCCGCACCAGTGCCTCGTCGATGTCCAGTTCGTCGGGGTGCATCCTGGGTGAGGCCGTCATGGCGACCGACCCTGTCACCCACGAACCGGGCCCGGCAAGCGAATTACCCGCGACGCACCGCTCCGGCGGCGATCAGGCCGGGCAGCTCGCGCATGTCCTCGAAGACCACCGTGTCCGGCCCGGCCAGCCGCTCGGCGGCCGTGACGCCGCCCGCGTAGCCGAGCGAGCGCATCCCGGCGGCGCGCGCGGCCCGGACGCCGGGGTTGCTGTCCTCGACGACCACGCAGACCGCCGGGTCGACGCCCATGGTCCGCGCGGCGTGCAGGAAGAGGTCCGGGGCGGGCTTGCCGCGCCCGACCTCGGTGGCGCTGAAGATCCGCCCGGCGAAACGGTCGTGGAGGCCGGTCCGGCCCAGGGTGTGGCGCATCTTCTCGTGGGTGCCGCTGGAGGCCACGCAGGTCGGCAGGGTGATCGCGTCCAGCGCCTCCGGGAGGCCGGCCACCGGCGTCAGTCCGGCGTCCACCGCCTCGGCGTGCAGTTCCCGGAAGCGCTTGTCGTACAGCGTCGCGGCCTCCTCCCCCAGCCGCTCGGCGACCATCGCGTGGCAGGCCGCCTCCGACCGCCCGACGAACTTCTCGATCACCTCGGCCTCGGTCAGCGGCCAGCCCATGTCGGCCGCCAGCCGCACCACCACCCGGACGGCGATCACCTCGCTGTCCACCAGGACGCCGTCGCAGTCGAATATCACCAGCTCAATCGGCTTGATCATCCGGCCAGCATACGACAGGGCCCGAGTGCGGCAGCCAACTCACCGACGGTACAAGGGAGTTGTCGACAGCAGGCCGCGCGGCCCGAAGGGACGGGCCGCGCGGCACAAGATCGCCGGTTCAGCTGGTCTGGATGGAGGTGTCGTCGATCACGAAGCTGGTCTGGAGCGAGGCGTCCTCGGTCCCGGTGAACTTCAGGGTGACGCTCTGGCCCGCGTAGGCGGACAGGTCGAAGGTCCGCTGCTGGTAGCCGGCCGCCGCGTCCAGGTTGGAGTAGGTCTTCAGGGTGGTGCCGTTGACCGCCACGGTCAGCTTGTCGTAGGCGGTGGTCGTCGACGTCTCCGCCGTGTCCACGTGCAGCCAGAAGCTCAGCGTCGCCTTGCAGCCGGCCGGGACGGTCACCGTCTGGGACAGCGAGTCGGTGCGCGCGGAGCCGTAGCCGTCCAGCCACGCCTTCCACGAACCGCCGTGGGCCGGCTGCGAGGCGCTGCTGTCCACCACACCACTGGACGCCGTCCACGGGGCGGCGGAGCCGGTCTCGAAGCCCGCGTTGCCCAGCAGCTGCGCCGGGGTGCAGCTGCCGCCGCCGGTGGACACGGCCCAGCCGAAGGCGGTGGAGGCGGACTTGCCCGCGGCGTCCGTCACGGTGACGGTCACGTTGGAGCTGCCCGCGGTGGAGACGGTGCCGGCTATGACGCCGGTCGAGGAGTTGATCGACAGCCCGGCGGGCAGGCCGGTCGCGGCGTACGTCAGCGGGGCGGTGCCGCCCGAGGCGTTGATCTGGAGGTTCACCACGCCGCCCACCGTGGTGGACTGGTTGCCCGGGTTGGACACCGAGACGGCGCTGCCGGCCGGCTTGGTGAGCAGGCAGCCGGACACGTTGAGGTCGATGGCCCGGGTCGAGGGGTTCAGGCAGGTGGTGAACCAGTAGGTCTCCTCACCGTAGCTCTGCCCCTTGTAGACCTTGGTGGTGCCGTCGGCGGCCACCTCGCACGGGTTGTTGAGGGTGCACATGGCGCCGTCGTCGTTGCCGGTGTTGTTGATGCCGATGATCCGCCCGCTGGCGGACTCGACGATCGGCGAACCGGAGGTGCCGTGGGTGGTGTTGCAGCCGGAGCTGTAGCGCAGCGAGTCGTGCCAGGTCCACTGGTCCTCGCGCAGCGTGGGCACGAAGCCGTTGACGGAGCAGTTCCAGACCTGCTTCCAGTACGACGAGGGGATGTACATCGACGCGCCGTCGGTCGGGTGGGCGTCGCTGACGGTCAGCGCGGTGGCGCCGTACTTGGAGGTGATCGACCCGTAGGTGTCGGTGAGTTGGTAGAGCGCGACGTCGGTGCCGGTCATCGTCGCGTAGAGCACCTTGTCGGCCTGGACGGTGCCCAGGCTGTTGCCCGCGCCGTCGAGCAGGGTGCCGCTGCGGCTGGCGGTGGTGTTCTGGATGACCTGGCCGGCCGAGGGCATGCTCGGCAGGCAGTGCCCGTTGGTGAGCATCAGCGCGCGGTCGCCGTCCACCGAGGTGGGGTAACGGACCAGCGAGGCCGAGCAGTTGCTGAGGGCGATGGTGGAGGTCAGGTCGGCCGCCTGGACCGCGTGCGCCGGGGCGGCGGCGAAGGCCAGCCCGCCCGCGACGACGGCACTCGTACCGGCCACCGCGACAAGTCTCTTGAACATGGCTCTCCTTGTGGGGGATCGCGGGGTGTACGACTGGTCGTCGACGTCCGCGCCGCACGAAAGTGCCATGGTCACTTCAAGGGGTCAACGGTTCGGACCGAACTGGCCGTCGCGGACGCGCCGTTGTGGCGCGAATCGACCGCTCCGCGCCCCGGTCGCGGGCGTCCGCGCGCGACGGCACCTCGCGCCGACCGCGTCATGGGACGGTCAAGCGATCACCTCGTGATCACCAACCCGGGGCCCGCACTCAGGAAGCTCCCAGGAGGTCAACTACGATCGGCCCCGTGCTCAGCCTCACCGGACTCCCGCTCCAGATCATCACCTCGCTCCTCGCGATCGCCGTCTTCGTCGCCACCATGTGGCTCTGGCCGCGGTTCGGCGGCAAGGGGTGGAAGTCCTGGCTGGGCCGGATCGGCGCCTTCCTCGCCACCCAGGTCTCGGTACTGGCCGCGATGGGCCTGATCGCCAACAGCTACTTCGGCTTCTACAGCTCCTGGACCGACCTGCTCGGCACCAGCGGCGGCCTCGGCACCGTGGTCGACCACCAGCCCAACGCCTCCGGGGTGGCCGTCACCGGTGAGCAGAAGTTCTACTCCGCCCAGGGCTCGGACCCGGAGCGCTCCGGACTGATCCAGAAGGTCGACATCAAAGGAGCGGGCAGCGGCCTGAGCACCGAGGCGTACGTCTACCTGCCGCCGCAGTACTTCCAGCCGGACCACGCCAAGCAGCACTTCCCGATGGCCCTGGTGCTCACCGGCTACCCGGGCACCCCCGAGAAGCTGATCTCGCTGATGCAGTACCCGGCGTCCACGCTGGAGGCGATCGAACAGAAGAAGCTGCCGCCGACCGTCCTGGTGATGACCCGCCCCACCCTGGTCGGCGACCGGGACACCGAGTGCGTGGACGTGCCGAACGGCCCCCAGGTGGAGACCTTCTTCACCAGCGACCTGCCCAAGGCCCTCGCCACCACCTACCGGATCGGCACCGACCCCGCCAACCGGGCGGTGATCGGCAACTCCACCGGCGGCTACTGCGCGCTCAAGTTCGCGCTGCGCAAGCCCGACGCCTACCGCTCGGCGGTCGCGCTCTCCGGCTACTACAGCGCGGCCCACGACCCGACCACCGGCGACCTGTTCGGCGGCAGCACCCAGCTGAAGCAGGAGAACGACCTGCTGTGGCGGCTGAAGAACCAGCCGCCGGCCCCGGTCAACCTGCTGCTGACCACCGCGAACGACGAGAACAACCACGACGAGACCAAGGCCATGATCGCCGCTTTCAAGGCCCCCACCACGATGTCCTCCATCACCCTGGACACGGCCGGCCACAACTTCCACACCTGGACCCGGGAGATCCCCCCGGCCCTGGAGTGGCTGGGCAGGCACCTCGCCGTACCGCCGTCGGCGTGACGTTCCGCAGATCACACCCCCCTCACAGCCCCGTCTCACGGTTCTCTCAGAGGCGCCACCGACCGTATGGCGCATGACCACGAGCAGCTACTCCCCTCCGGCCGGCGACCCGTGGCCCGAGGCCGCGAACTACCCGCCGCCGGAGGTGCCGCGACCGGACCCGGTCCGGCCGGACCCGGCGCCGCTCTTCCCCGAGCAGGCCCTGCCGCCCGCCGGCCCCAAGGGCCCGGCCTCCTGGTCCGGTCGGCTGCGCACCCTCCCGGCCCGCGCCTGGCGCGGGCGCGCGGACGACCCGCGCTGGGTGCGCCCGGCCCTGCTGGCGCTGCTGGCCGCGACCGCCGTCCTCTACCTGTGGGGCCTGAGCGCCTCCGGCTGGGCCAACGCCTTCTACTCGGCCGCCGTCCAGGCCGGCTCCCAGAGCTGGAAGGCCTTCTTCTTCGGCTCCTCGGACGCCGCGAGCTTCATCACCGTCGACAAGCCCCCGGCCGCGCTGTGGCCGATGGCGCTCTCGGCGCGGGTCTTCGGCCTCTCCGCCTGGTCGGTCCTGGCCCCGCAGGCGCTGATGGGCGCGGCCACCGTCGGCGTGCTGTACGCCACGGTGCGCCGCCGCTTCTCCCCGCTCGGCGGCCTGCTGGCGGGCGCCGCACTGGCGCTCACCCCGGTCGCGGCGCTGATGTTCCGCTTCAACAACCCGGACGCGCTGCTGGTGCTGCTGCTCACGCTGGCCGCGTACGGGCTGGTGCGGGCGATCGAGGCGGCGGGCACCCGGTGGCTGGTGTTCACCGGTGCGATGTTCGGCCTGGCGTTCCTCACCAAGACCCTGGCGGCCTTCCTGATCCTGCCCGCCTTCGCGGCGGTCTACCTGGTCGCGGCGCCCACCGGGTTCTGGCGGCGGGTGCGGCAGACCCTGCTCGCCGGCGCGGCACTGCTGGTCTCGGGCGGCTGGTGGGTGGCGATCGTCGAGCTGATGCCGGCCTCGGCCCGCCCGTACATCGGCGGCTCGCAGGACAACAGCTTCCTCTCGCTCACCTTCGGCTACAACGGCCTCGGCCGGGTCGACGGCAACGAGCGCGGCAGCGTGGGCGGCGGCGGGCGGATGCCGGCCGGGCTCGACCTGCCGGGCGGCGCGGCGCGCGGCGGCGCGATGCCCGGCGGCGGCGGGCGCGGCTGGGGCCAGACCGGGCTGACCCGGATGTTCGGCACCGACATCGGCGGGCAGATCGCCTGGCTGCTGCCGGCCGCGCTGATCCTGCTGCTGGTCGGCCTCTGGGCGACCCGCCGCCACACCCGCACCGACACCGCCCGCGCGGCCTTCCTGGTCTGGGGCGGCTGGCTGCTCTCCACCGCGCTGGTCTTCAGCTTCATGTCCGGGATCTTCCACCAGTACTACACGGTGGCACTGGCCCCGGCCGTCGCGGCGCTGGCCGGCATGGGCGTGGACGGGCTGTGGCGGGCCCGGCACCGGGTGCCCTGGGCGCTGGTGCTGGCCGGAACGCTCGCGGTGACGGCGGTCTGGGCGTTCGTGCTGCTCGGCCGCAGCTCGGACTTCCTGCCCTGGCTGCGCTGGGTGGTGCTGGTCGGCGGACTGGCGGCGGCGGCCGCGCTGGGCGCCGGGCCGTTCGTCGGCCGGGTCTCCGGGCGGACGGGCGCACGGCTCGCCTCGGTGGCGGGCCTGGTGGGCCTGGCGGCGGCGCTCGGCGGTCCGGCGGCGTACGCGGTGGACACCGTGAACACTCCGCACAGCGGCTCGATCGTGACCGCCGGGCCGGGTGTGCAGGGCGGGTTCGGGCCGGGCGGCGGCGGGCGCAAGGGCGCCAAGGGCTTCCCGGGCGGCGGCCAGGGCACCGGCAACGGGCGCTGGTTCGGGCAGGGGGGTCAGGGCGGCCAGGGCGGCCCGCAGGGCTTCCCGGGCGGGCAGAACGACGGGAGCTTCCCCGGCGGGCAGGCCTTCCCGGGCGGCGGCCAGGGCAACAACGACGGCACCGGTGACGGCTCGGGCAACGGCCGCCACCAGCGCGGCACCGGCGGCACCGGCACCGGCGGCTTCCCGGGCGGCGTCCCGGGCGGGCAGGTCCCCGAGGCCATGGGCGGACTGGTCGGCAGCATGGGCGGCCTGCTCGGCGGCACCAAGGTGAGCGACGAGGCGGCCGCCCTGCTCGAGGAGAACGCCGACCACTACACCTGGGCGGCCGCCACGGTCGGCTCGCAGAACGCCGCCAGCTACCAACTCGCCACCGGGGAGCCGGTGATGGCCCTCGGCGGCTTCAACGGCACCGATCCCTCGCTGACCCTGGCCGGCTTCCGGCAGTACGTCCAGGAGGGCAAGGTGCACTGGTTCGTCGGCGGCGGCTCCCACCGCGGCTTCGGCGGCGGCGCGAGCGGCGACGAGGGCGGGCAGGAGAACGAGTCCGCCCTGATCGAGTCCTGGGTGGCGTCCCACTTCACCGAGAAGACGGTCGGCTCGGCCACCTTCTACGACCTGACGGCCCCCACCTCCTGACCCCGGGTCCGTGACGCCGGAGGGGGCGTGCCGCGTTCGCGCGGCGCGCCCCCTTCGGCGTGCTCAGTCGGACGGGCAGGACGTCCCGGCCGCCGGCATCCGGCCGTCCACCAGGAACCCGGCCACCGCGTCCCGGACGCAGCCGCTCTTGTCGTACGCGGTGTGCCCGCCGCCCTCCCGGGTGAGCAGCACCCCGTGCTCCAGCCCGGCGGCCAGCCGCCGCGCCCAGGCGTACGGGGTGACCGGGTCGTCGGTGGAGCCGATCACCAGGATCGGCGGGCTGCCCGGCGCCCTGATCACCTGCGCCGGCTCGGGCGAACGGAACGGCCAGGAGCGGCAGTCCGGGTCGAGCAGGATCCCGACCGGGGCGTGTCCGCTGGTCAGCGGGGCGCGGGTGGCGAGTTCGGCGAGGTCCGCGCGCAGTTCCGGCTCCGGGGGCGTGGGCGGGCCGTCCACGCAGGAGATGGCGGCGAAGGCGTCGGCGGCGGTCCGGTAGTGGCCGTCCTCGGTGCGGCCGTCGGCCTCGTCGGCGAGGGCGAGCAGGCCCTCGGCGCCGCCCTCGGTGACGGCCGGTCCGAGGGCCTCGCGCAGCCGGGGCCAGGAGCGGCGGCCGTCGGCGAGCAGGTTCAGGGCGGCGTCCCAGCCGAGGGCCGCGGTGAGGGTGCGTCCGTCGGCGGCGCGCAGCGGGTGTTCGCGCAGGCCGTCGAGGAAGCGGGCGAGGCGCTGCGGGGCGGCGGCCGGGTCGGTGCCGAGCGGGCAGGCCTCGCCCTCCTCGGTGGCGCAGGCGGCGGCGAAGGCCCGGAAGCCGGCCTCGGCGGCGGCGGCCTGTTCGACGCCGAACCGCCCCGGGTCGGTGCCGTGGTCGACGGCGCCGTCGAGGACGAGCCGCCCGGTGTGCTCGGGGAACTCCTCGGCGTAGCGGGCGCCGAGGTGGGTGCCGTAGGAGAAGCCGAGGAAGTCGAGCTCGGGTTCGCCGAGGGCGCCGCGCAGCACGTCGAGGTCGCGGGCGGTGTCGCGGGTGCCGAGGTGTGGCAGCAGGTCGGCGTGCCGGGCGCGGCAGGCCTCGGCGAGGACCTTGCCGTGGCCGTAACCGGGGTCGTCGGTGGCGTTCCACTCGTCGCGGGTGCGGTCGTCCAGGCAGTGGACGGGGGTGGTGTCGCCGGCGCCGCGCGGGTCGAAGCCGACCAGGTCGTACCGGTCGTGCAGCGGCCCCTGGAACCCCTGCCAGCCCCACCGGACCATCGCCGTACCGGAGTTGCCGGGGCCGCCGGGGTTGAGCACCAAGGCGCCCAGGCGCCGCTGCCGGTCGGCGGCGGGCACCCGGGCGAGGGCGACGTCGACGGTGGGGCCGCCGGGGGCGGCGTAGTCCAGCGGGACCTTGAGGGTGGCGCACTGGACGGCGCCGTCCTGGTCGGGGCAGGGCCGCCAGTCGATCCGCTGGTCGTGGAAGGCGCGCAGGGCCGGGGCGGCGGTGGCGGCGGCGGTCCGCCCGTCCAGCGGCGGCCGGTCACCGCCGCCGGTACAGCCGCTGAGCAGCACGAGCGCGAGGGCGGGCAGCGCACGCCTGGGAATCCGGGGGAACCGGGGGAACCGGGGCCGGGGGAACCAGGGCCGGGGGAACCGGGAGATCATCGGGGCCACTGCCCACGAATACCATCCGGCCGCCCCCGAGCGCACGGTCTCCGCCCTCTCACGACGGTGATTTAACGTTTCGTCAGCCGCCGCACTGCTGGAGCATGGCCTTCTTGTCGGCCTCGGTGACGGGCAGCTGGTACTTCAGCGAGACCTGGGCGAAACGCACCGCGTAGGCGCAGCGGATCTCGGTGTTGGCGGGCAGCCAGTTGGCCGGGCCGGAGTCGCCCTTGGAGGCGTTCTGCGAGCCGTCGGCGGGGATCAGGTTGAGCGGGTCGTTGGCGATCTGGACGCGCTTGAGCTTCTCCCACTTGCTGGCGCCCATCTGCCAGTCGTAGGAGAGCGGCATCACGTGGTCGATCTGTATCTTGGTGGCCTGCTGCTTGGTCCACTGGACGGTCTTGCCGGTGTACGGGTCCCAGATGGTCATCGCGGTGACCGTGCAGTCCGAGCCGTCCTTGTGCTCGACGGCCGTGCCGTCCCGGGCGAGCAGGTCGTTGCGGGTGTCGCACTTGTTGCCGCCGAACGGGACGCCCTCGACGTTGTCCGTCCAGGCCGGGCCGAACTCGTTGCGGTCGTAGCCGTCCTTGGGGCCGACGGCGGCGGTGGTGACCTTGGCGATGACGTCCCGGCCGGCCTTCTGCTCCTCGGGGGTGGTCAGCGGCGCCAGGCCGGGCTTGGTGCCGTCCGGGTTCAGCAGCGGGCTGGTGCCCTTCCCCCCGGCGGGCGCGGCGGTGCCGCCGTCGGCCTTCGAGTCGGACGACTTGTGGTCGCGGCCGCCGATCAGCCACCCGACCAGCGCGAGCGCGCATATCAGGAACACGGTGGCAGCGGACATCTTGGTACGGCGGGCGGGCACGGAGAACTCCCGGAGTCAGGGGCGGGGTGACGGCGAACCAGCAGACCAGCCACCCCAAGAGAAGGTCAAGCCGACGCCACGTACGGCCCCGCAGCATGTCGAAGCTCACACCGGCTCAGCTCCCGCGCCGGGCCGCCCGGGTGCGCGCCGGGGCCCCGGACGGGCAGGCTGGGCCCATGCAGAGCACCGCTCCGAACCCCGCCGGACCCACACCCGCCGACCGGGGCCCGGCCGCCGGGCCGGTCACCGGGCCGGTCACCGCCCTGGTCCTCGCCGCCGGGGGCGGGCGGCGACTCGGCGGGCGGCCCAAGGCCCTGCTCCGGTACGGCGGCGGACTGCTGGTGGAGCACGCGGCGGCGGTGGCCCGGGCCGGCGGCTGCGCGGAGGTCACGGTGGTGGTGGGCGCGGAGGGCGAGCGGGTCCGCTCCACCGCGTTCCTGCCGGGCTGCCGGCTGGTCGGCAATCCGGACTGGGCGCAGGGCATGGGCTCCTCGCTGCGGGCCGGCCTGGCCGCGCTGGCGCCGCGCACCCCGGCGGTGCTGGTGCTGCTGGTGGACACCCCGGGCGTCACCCCGGCCGCGGTGGCCCGGCTGCTGGCCGCCCACCGGGCGGGCGCCGAACTGGCCGCGGCGGCCTACCACGGGCGGCGCGGGCACCCGGTGCTGATCGGTGCCCGGCACTTCGCCGAGGCGGCGGCGGGCGCCCGCGGCGACGCCGGCGCCCGCACCCTGCTGGCAGCCCACCCGGCGGAGCTCGTCCTGGTCGAGTGCGCCGACGTCGCCGCCCCGGACGACCTCGACACCCCCGCCGACCTGGCCCGCTGGTCCGCCGGCCGACCGCCCCGGCCGGGCATCCCCCTCGGGAAGGAGCGCACCCCCATCCGTTCGGCCGGGACTCCCTGATCCGACCCTGAGGATTGCCCCATTCCGCGCCCGGCGCCGGATATTTCGGGGAGCATGGAAATCGCCCGACTTCACCCGACACCGACGGACGGAGCCCGCGATGGCAGGACTGCCCGACGACTTCACCGGACACGACCCCACGCGGCAGGGGCCCGGCGGTGGCGCCCGGGCGATCCGCTGCCCCGCCTGCCGCCGCGAGCACCTCTACGAACCGCCCTCCCTCCCCTGTCCGTGCGGCGCCTCGCTCAAGGTGCCGCTGCTGCGCGGCGGGGTGCCGGTGCAGGTGCGCTTCCGTTCCTGGGAGGACTCCTGGCTGAGCATGCGCTGCCCGCACTGCGGCCGCTCCGACCAGTGGCCGCAGCCCGAGTTCACCTGCAACTGCGGCGCCACGGTCCGGCTGCCGGTGGACCGCACCACCCGGCTGGGCAGCGGCACCGCCGCCCCGCTCGCCGCCCCCGGCCCGCAGGCCGCCCGCCCGTACCCGGCCCACCCGGCGAGCGCCCCGGCCCCGGCCCCGCCCGCACCGCCCTCGGCCGGCCGCGCCCGCCCGTTCCGCCACCGCGCACCGTTCCGCCCGCACCCGGTGCGCACCTCGCAGGACGCGGTGTTCACCGCCGCCCGCTACCTGGAGTGGCTCGGCTTCGACGACCTGGAGCTGACCGAGGCCCAGGAACGCGACGGCGTCACCCTGCTGGGCAGCCGGATGGTCGCCCAGGTGGACACCTGGACCGAGCCCGCCGACGTGAAGTCGGTCGAGTGCCTCTGGCTCCAGACCCTGCACGCCGAGGAGATGGCCGCCGCGATGTTCACCCTCGCGGGTTATTCGCACCAGGCCACCGTGCGCGGCGAACAGCTGCTGGTCGCCCTGTTCAGCCTGGACCTGGCGGGTGTGCCGCAGCCCGCGAACGGCGCCGCCGAGGCCCTGATGGAGACCGGCTGGACGTCCTGACCGACCGGGCGGCCCCGCCGGACCACGCCGCGACCCCGCCGTGGCCGCTCCACTAGATCATTTCTCCTCCGAAAGCAACAACCTTCGCTCGTGATCTGGTGCACAAGCTCACCCCCGTGTTGAATTGCCGCCACAGCGCGGGCCTTTCGCCCCGCCGTCGCGATGTGCACGGGTCGTGGCGGCGGGGCCCCAGGGGTGGGTCCGTGCCCATGCCGGATGGCGCACACAAGGAGGTGGCGTTGTCGGAGCACGGATGGAACCCGAGCGGCCCGGACGGGCGGGGGCGGGCGGCACCGGAGGAGCCGGGTGACACCGTGTGGCGGCTACGGTCCCGGGGGTGCTGGCAGGAGGCCGCCGACCTGCTGCGACCGGCCGCCGAACACGACCCGGCCGCCGCCCTCGGACGGGCCGAACTCCTCATCGAGCAGTGCCTGTTCACCGCGGCCCACTGGACCCAGGCGGAGCAGGCACTGCGCCTGGCGGAGGCGCTGACCGCCGGAACCGAGCAGCGCGCGGCCGCCGCCTGCGCCCGCGGCTTCCTCGCGTACGTGGCGAGCGTGCTCGGCCCGCGGGACCGGCTGGACGAGGCGCAGGCCGCGCTCGGCCGCACCTCGGCCCTGCTGCCGCCGGACGCCCCGGGCCGCCCGCTGCTGGACTTCCGGCGCGGGCTGGTCGCCGAGAACCTGCTGCGCGACCGCAGCGCCGCCTGGATCGCCTACCGCCGGGCGCACGACGGCGCCGGCGAGCGCGGGGACGAACTGCTGCGCTCGTACACCTGGCGCCACCTGGCCGCGCTGGCGCTCTCCCGCGGAGACCGCGGCAACGCCCGGGAGGGCTTCGACGCCTCGCTGCGGCTGCGCGAGCAGCTCGGCTTCACGGTCGGGGTGGCACCGGCGCTCGCGGCGCTCGCCGAGGTGTCCGAACCGGCCGAGGCCGCGCGGCTGCGCGCCGAGGCGAGCCGGCTGGTGGCCGCGCTGGGCGGGGTGCCGGTCTGGCTCGCGCGCCAGCTGGGCGCCGCCCGCGCGCCGGGGCCTCCCCCGGACGGGCGCATCGCGAGCGAGAGAGGGGGAGCAATCAGCTAAGGTGAGGCTAACCTGGCCGGGGCGAGCAGTGCCCCGGCCGGGTCAGCCTTGCCGTTGCCGGGCACCGCCATGCCCCGGTCCGGCCGCGTCCGGTACGCCACCGCCACCGGGCACCGCCGGGCGGACCATGGGCGCCCCGCTCGACCCGATGGGGCCGCCCATGACCGCGAGCAGCACCCGGCCCGGCCCCGCGCCGCGCGCCCCCCGCACCACCGGGGCGCGCACCCCCGTCCCCGCTCCCGCCGCCGCCTCCGCCACCCCGGGCGCCCCCTCGTACCACCGGCTGTCCGCGCTCACCCCCGTCCTGACGGTGCGCTGCGCCCCGCCCCGCGACGGCGCAGGCTGGCTGCCCGCCGCCGACCTCGCCACCCGCCCCGAGGCGGTGCGCGAACTGATCGCCCACGACGCCCGACGGGGCCTCGCCCGCTACGGACAGCCGCTGCGCCCGGACGTCGCGGCCGGGTTCGGGCTGCACCGCTTCGTCTGGCCGGTCTCGCTGCTGTTCACGCTGCCATGGCTCCTGGAGCGCCGCGTCCCGCTGCTCGACCTCGACGACGTCTCACTGCGCCGGCGCCCCGACGGGGTCGAACTCACCGTCCGCACGGTGGAGTTCACCTGCCTGCCGGAGGACCCGGCAGCCGGCTCCGGCCAGGCCCGGACGGTGCCGGACGAACCGGCGCTGGCCACCGAACTGCGGTCCGCGCTGGGTGCCTTCCTGGCTCCGGTGCTGACCGCCTTCGGCCCGGAGGCGCGGCGCGGGCCCCGGGTGCTGTGGGCGATGGCCACCGACGCGGTGGTGGAGGGGCTCTGGTTCGCGGGCGGGCTGCTCGGGGAGCGGGAACGGGCGCGCGCCGAACTGTCCGCGCTGCTGGCGCCCGGCACGGACGGCGGGCCGGGCCCCGCCCCCTTCACCCCGGGCGCCGGCTTCGCGCCCCCGGCGGCCGCGGGCGACGACGCGCCCGGCCCGGACCGGTCCCGGGCGAGCTGCTGCCTCGTCTACACGGCGGAACCGGCGGACATGTGCGACGGCTGTCCGCGCCTCGCGCGACGCTGACCCACGCCCGTCCGCCGGCCGCCTGCCCACCTGTCCGTCCGTCCGCCGTCGAGAGGCGGGCGGGCCCGGGGGCCGGCCCGGACGGGGGCTCAGGCCGCCGCCACCCCCGTGCCGCTGAGCTCGAACCACATCCGCTTGCCCGAACCGCGCGGCTCCACGCCCCAGGAATCCGCCAGCGCCTCCACCAGCATCAGCCCGCGCCCGGACGAGGCCTGCTCCCCCGGCGTCCGGCGGGTCGGCCAGAGGTCCGACTCGTCCTCCACCTCGACCCGCAGCCGGGCCCGACCGCCGTCCGCGTCCGGCTCCCGGTAGAGCCGGGCGGTGAACATGGCGTCCCGGTCGGTGTGCCGGATGGCGTTGGTGACCAGCTCGGAGGAGAGCAGCTCGGCGGTGTCGATGAACTCGGCCACGCCCCAGCGGCGCAGCGCGTCGCGCAGCTCGGCCCGGACCTCGGCGACCCGCGCCAGGTCGGCCTGGCCGATCCTGCGGCGCAGCTGCTGGGCGGCCAGGCCGCCGGCCGGCCCGTCCCAGCGCAGGAGCAGCAGCGCTATGTCGTCCTCGCGCTCGTTGGAGTCGGCGGCCTGGGAGGCGATCCGGTCGGCCAGCTCCTCCAGCGGGTCGCGGGCGGCCAGGGCGGCGTCGGGCAGCGGCCGGGCGAGCGCCCGGGTCAGCCGGGCGATGCCCTCGTCCAGGTCCATGCCGCGCGCCTCGACCAGGCCGTCGGTGCAGAGCAGCACCGTCTCGCCCGGGTCCAGGCTGAACCGGGTGACCCGGTACTCCTGGTCCGGGTCGATGCCCAGCGGCAGCCCGCCCGCCACCGGCACCACGGCGGCGGTGCCGTCCGCGCGGCGCACCACCGGGTCGAGGTGGCCGGCCCGGACGGCGTAGACCACCCCGTAGTCCACGTTGACCTCGGCGTAGGTGCAGGTCGCGAAGTGGTCGGTGTCCAGGTCGGCGAGGAAGCGGGAGGCGCGGGCCATCACGGCGGCGGGCGGGTGGCCCTCGGCCGCGTAGGCGCGCAGCGCGATCCGCAGCTGGCCCATGATCCCGGCGGCGTGCACGTCGTGGCCCTGGACGTCGCCGATCACCAGGCCGACGTGCCCGCCGGGCAGCGGCACCACGTCGTACCAGTCGCCGCCGATCTGGAGGCCGGAGCCGGCCGCGAGGTAGCGCACGGAGGTGGTCACGCCGGGGACGGACGGGACGGTGCGCGGCAGCATCACCCGCTGGAGCCCGGCGGCCAGCTCGTGCTCGGCGTCGTGCAGCCGCGCCCGGGCCAGCGACTGGGCGACCAGCCCGCCCAGGGTGGACAGCAGGGTGCGCTCGTCCGCGTCCAGTTCGCGCTCGTCGTCGAAGCTGACCACGCAGACGCCGATCGCCCGGCCGCTGGCCACCAGCGGCAGGTACGCCCAGGAGCCCCGGCCGCCGCGGACGGTCGTCTCCCACACGTCGGGGTAGCCGTCGCGCAGCTCTTCGCGGGTCGAGACGAAGACCGGCGCGCGGTGCCGCAGCGACTCGGCGGCCGGGTGGCCGGGCGGCAGCACGGTGCGGTCCCAGACCGCCAGCGTCTCGGAGCGGTAGCCGGAGGCGCCGAGGATCTGGGTGCGTCCGGCCTCGAAGGAGGCGAGCACCAGGCCGTCCGGCGGCAGTCCGGGCAGCGGCAGCTCGGTGAACACCCGGGCCACGTCACGCACGGTGACGGCCTCGGAGAGGGCGCGCGCCGCCTCCTTGATGAACCGGGAGCGCTCCTCGCGCAGCATGGCCATCCGGTCCGCGTGGTCGCGCTTGTGCAGCTCGACGGTGGCGTCCCAGACGAAGCCGACCATCCGGGAGGCCCGGCCGAAGGCGTCGGCGAGCACCCGGCCGCGGAAGCGCACCGCGCGCATGCCGTTCGCGCCGACCGTGCGGTAGTAGGCACCGCACTGGCCCAGCTCGGCCACCGCGCGCTCGACCCGGCGGCGCACCACGGGCGCGTCCTCGGGGTGCAGCAGGGCCAGGAAGGAGCCGGCCGTGCGGTCGAAGCGGCCGCGTTCCAGGGCGTCCAGGCCGACGATCGCGCAGGCCCGCTGGTCGCCCTCCAGGACGTCGCGGCGGATGTCCCAGTCGAAGGAGCCGATGCCGTTGGCGGCCATCGCGGGCTCCAGCCAGTCCGGCATGGTGTCCGCGGTGTCGGGCGGCAGTCCGCCCGACAGCACCGGCGCGAGCCGGGCGGCGGCGAGGCTGGGGGTCGGCCGGATCGCGGCGCCGCGGCGCGAGGACTGGGCGGGCGGCCGGGCCCGGCCGGTCCCGGCGGTGGTGGGGCCGGCCACCGGCTGGCCGGAGGTGCGCCGTTCCACGGCACCCGGCTGCCCGGCGACGCGCGGCTCCGCCGTTCCGGACCCCACCGCTCCGGGCTCCACACCGCCGGGCTCCACGGTCCCGGGCTCCACGGTTCGCGGCCGCAGGGTTCGCGGTTGCGCCGTGCGCGGCTCGACGGCGGGCGCCGCGCCGGGCGGAAGCGCCGGCCCCGGCGACTCGGGATCAGTGGGCATGCTGCTCCTGCCGCTGCCGTGGCGGACCGGGCCGACCGTCCGGACGGGCCGCGTGGCGGTGATGGGTCGTGCTGGATAGGACGGTGCGCCGGACGGTGACCAGTCGAGGTTCGGTCTCCCCGCTGCTTCCCGCACGTGGACACACATTCCCACCATCCTGGCCAATGTTCGGCCCAGCGGCAATGCCAACGGGCCGGAAATCTTCCGTTCCGCCTTCTGTTCAGGGCTTGCTTCGACAGCGAATCAATCGACTCCGAACCATCGCACGACCCTTCGAACGGCGGCGGCCGCGACCGTGGCCGTGGCCGGACCCGGCCGGGAACAGTCGGAGGCGGTCGGAGGCGGTCGGAGGCGGAACAGGCGGGCCCGCGGGTCTCACGGCATGGCGAGCTCGAACCAGGTGACCTTGCCGTCGCCGCGCAGCTGCACGCCCCAGGAGTCCGCGAGCGCCTCGACCAGCAGCAGGCCCCGCCCCGAGGTCGCGTACTCGGCCTCCGGATCGCGCCGGCGACCGGGCAGTCTGCTGGTGCCGTCGTGCACCTCGATGCGCAGCCGGTGGTCCGAGCCGAGCACCGCGTCGAACACCGCGCCCTTGCCGGTGTGCAGCAGCGCGTTGGTGACCAGCTCGGAGGAGAGCAACTCGGCGGTGTCGGACAGCTCCGGCACCCCCCAGTGGCTCAGCGCCGAGCGCAGCCGCAGTCGGACCGCACCCACCGCGACCAGGTCCGCCGGGTCGACCGTGAGGTGCAGGCGCCGGTGCAGGGCACACCCCGGAGCCGGTGCGCCCGGCAGGGCGGTGCCCGTACTGACCGGCCCCTGGACCGGCCCGGACCGGTAGGCGTCGCCGGAACTCGTCCGCTGCCGCGGGAATCGCGACTGACCGTCCATCAACCCATGCCCCCGCCCTGAAATCCGGGCCCCCGCCTCCGGATCCCCCGCCGGCCGGGTGGCCCCCCTGGTTCTGACCACTCATCCTCATGCCCAGTTGGCGGCGTTTGCAACAGTGTGCGTCCGATCACGTGGGGTGAAAGGGGCACGGGGTGGTCCGCGTGATCCAACTGCCCGCGCCGGACAGGTTTGCGAAGCGCAGAGGCCGTATCCGGGGGCGCCGACACCCGATCCCGCGCACACCCGGCGCCCGTACGGCACGTGCGCCCGACCGCGCGCCCCCGGGCCCGACCCACCGCGCGCCGGGGCCCCCGCTTCCCCTCACCCCCGTCCCCCGCCCCCGCCCGGCAAGCCGAACCCGCGCGGAGCGGCAACGCTGGACAGGGCGGCCCGCTGCGGGTTCAATGGCCCGAGATGTTTGAACGCCGTTCTAACATCGACCCGGGAAGCCCCCGAGGCCCCGACCCCCTCCCCGGCGACCGCGAGCGAGGAACCGTGCGACTGACCCCCACCGAGCGGGACCGGCTGCTGATCTTCACAGCAGCCGAACTGGCCCGCGCCCGCCGCGCCCGGGGCGTGCGCCTCAACATCCCCGAGGCCACCGCCCTGATCGCGGACACCGTCTGCGAGGCCGCCCGCGACGGCCGGCGCCTGGCCGAGGCCATCGAGGCCGGCCGCTCCGTGCTGACCGCCGACGACGTGCTGCCCGGCGTGCCCGACGTGGTCACCGTCGTCCAGGTCGAGGCCGTCTTCGACGACGGCACCCGCCTCGCCGTCGTCAACGACCCGTTCAGGGGCGCCGGCTCACTCGGCGACGAGGCCCCCGGCAGCGCGCTGATCGGCGACGGCGCCGGCTACGACCCGGTCGAGGAGACGCTGCTGCTCCCCGTCCACAACACCTCCGGGGTGCCGATCTCCGTCACCTCGCACTTCCACTTCTTCGAGGCCAACCCGCGCCTGGCCTTCGACCGGGCCGCCGCCTACGGCACCCACCTGGCCGTCCCGGCCGGCTCCTCGGTGCGCTTCGACCCCGGCGCCACCGTCGAGGTCGGCCTGGTGCCGATCGGCGGCGAGCGGGTCGCGATCGGCTTCGCGGGGCTCGTGGACGGCCCCCTGGACGCGCCCGGCGCGAAGGAGGCCGCCCTCGCGAAGGCCCGCGCGACCGGCTACCTGACCGGCTTCGACGACTCCGAGGTGCCCTCGTGACTTCGATCACCCCGCACGACTACATCTCCGTGCACGGCCCGCGCGCCGGGGACCGCATCCGGCTCGGCGACAGTGGACTGATCGTCCGCGTGGAGTCCGACTCCCAGGCACCCGGCGACGAGTTCCTGGCCGGCTTCGGCAAGACCGCCCGCGACGGCCTGCACCTCAAGCCCGCCGCCGTGCGGGACACCTGCGACGTGGTGATCAGCAACGTGCTGGTCATCGACGCCGTCCTGGGCATCCGCAAGACCTCGATCGGGCTGATCGGCGGCCGGATCGCCTCGATCGGGCGGGCCGGCAACCCGGACACCCTGGACGGCGTGGACGTGGTCGTCGGCACCGGCACCACGATCGTCTCCGGCGAGGGCCTGATCGCCACCGCCGGCGCCATCGACACCCACGTCCACCTGCTCTCGCCGCGGATCATGGAGGCCTCGCTGGCCTCCGGCGTCACCACGATCATCGGCCAGGAGTTCGGCCCGGTCTGGGGCGTCGGCGTGAACTCGCCCTGGGCGCTGCGCCACGCCTTCAACGCCTTCGACGCCTGGCCCGTCAACATCGGCTTCCTGGGCCGCGGTTCGTCCTCCGACGAGGCCCCGCTGATCGAGGCGCTGGCCGAGGGCGGCGCGTCCGGCTTCAAGGTGCACGAGGACATGGGCGCGCACACCCGCGCGCTGGACACCGCGCTGCGGGTCGCCGAGGAGTACGACGTCCAGGTCGCCCTGCACACCGACGGCCTGAACGAGTGCCTGTCGGTCGAGGACACCCTGAAGGTCCTCGAAGGCCGGACCATCCACGCCTTCCACATCGAGGGCTGCGGCGGCGGGCACGTCCCGAACGTCCTGAAGATGGCCGGTGTGCCGAACGTCATCGGGTCCTCGACCAACCCGACGCTGCCGTTCGGCCGGGACGCGCTCGGCGAGCACTTCGACATGATCGTCTCCGCGCACGACCTCAAGACCGACCTGCCCGGCGACGCCGCCATGGCCCGCGACCGCATCCGGGCCGGCACGATGGGCGCCGAGGACGTACTGCACGACCTCGGGGTCATCGGCATCACCTCCTCCGACGCCCAGGGCATGGGCCGGGCCGGCGAGACGGTGCGCCGCACCTTCGCCATGGCCGGGAAGATGAAGGCCGAACTCGGCCCCCTCGACGGCGGCTTCGGCACCGTCGAGAGCGGCGACGACAACGAGCGGGTGCTGCGCTACATCGCCAAGCTCACCATCAACCCGGCCATCGCGCACGGCCTCGCCCACGAGGTCGGCTCGATCGAGGTCGGCAAGCTCGCCGACATCGTGCTGTGGCGCCCGGACCACTTCGGCGCCAAGCCGCAGCTGATCCTCAAGTCCGGGTTCCCCGCGTACGGCGTGGTCGGCGACCCGAACGCCTCCACCGACCGCTGCGAACCGCTCGTGCTGGGGCCGCAGTTCGGCGCCCACGGCGCGACCGCCGCCGACATCTCGGTGGCCTTCGTCGCCCAGGCCGCCGCCGACGGCGCCTACCTCGACCGCCCCGCCGACGGACTGCCCACCCGCCGCCGCCGGGTCGGCGTGCGGGGCACCCGCGGCATCGGGCCGCGCGACATGGTGCGCAACGCCCGCGTCGGCCGCGTCGAGGTCACCGAGACCGGGCTGGTCTCCCTGGACGGCTCGCCGCTGCGCTCCGAGCCGGCCGACAGCGTCTCGCTCAGCCGCCTCTACTTCCTCTGACCGCCTGGGACCCGACCCGCTTGGAACCCCGACCCGCTTGGGACCCCGACCCGCTTAGGACTTCGCCATGACCACCCCCACCCCCGCCGCCCTGGGCTACCGGATGCCCGCCGAATGGCACCCGCACGACCGCACCTGGATGGCCTTCCCCACCGCCAACCCCACCTTCGACGGCCCCGAGCAGCTGCACGCCGCCCGGCAGGCCTGGGCCGCCGTCGCCGACACCGTCGTCCGGTACGAGCCGGTGACGCTGATCGTCAACACCGGTGAGACGGCGGACGCCCGCCGGTACGTCTCCGAGAAGGTCGAGATCGTCGAGCGCCCGCTGAACGACGCGTGGATGCGCGACATCGGCCCGTCCTTCCTGATCGACGGCAAGGGCTCGCTGGCCGCCACCGACTGGATCTTCAACGGCTGGGGCGCGCAGTCCTGGGCCCGCTGGGACAAGGACCAGCACATCGCCGAGCACATCAGCGAACTGACGGAGGTCCAGCGCTTCGCCTCCCGGCTGATCAACGAGGGCGGCGGCATCCACGTCGACGGCGAGGGCACGGTGCTGGTCACCGAGACCGTCCAGCTCGGCGAGGGCCGCAACGCGGACTGGACCAAGGAGCAGGTCGAGGCCGAGCTGCACGCCTTCCTCGGCACCACCAAGGCGATCTGGCTGCCGCGCGGACTCACCCGCGACTACGACGAGTTCGGCACCCGCGGGCACATCGACATCGTCGCCTCCTTCGTCCGCCCCGGCGTCGTGGTCGCCCACGTCCAGCCCGACCCCTCGCACCCGGACCACGAGGTCTGCCGCGACCTCGTCGCCCTCCTGCGCGCCTCCACCGACGCCCAGGGCCGGCCGCTGGAGGTCATCGAGGTGCCCGCCCCCACCGCCGTACTGGACGAGGACGGCGAGCCGGTCGACTACTCCTACATCAACCACTACGTGGCCAACGGCACGGTCGTCCTCTGCGCCTTCGACGACCCTCGCGACCAGGAGGCCGCCGACATCCTCGCCCGGGCCTACCCGGGCCGCACCGTCGAACTCGTCGACGCCCGCGAGATCTTCGCCAACGGGGGCGGCATCCACTGCATCACCCAGCAGCAGCCCAAGGCGCTCTGACCGCCGGAACCGGCCCCACCCGGGCGGGCGCCCCCCGCGCCCGCCCGGGTAGCCTTCCGAGCGCCGCCCACCGAGGAGATCCGCAGATGGCCGACCCCCGCCCGCGCCGGCCCGCGCGCCCCCGCGAGGAGGTCTTCGCCACCGCCCGGGCCGCGATCGCCGAACACGGGCTCGCCAAGCTCACCATGGCCGGGCTCGGCAAGCAGCTCCAGATGAGCGCCGG
Organism: Kitasatospora sp. NPDC056651; assembly: GCF_042792155.1. Classification (NCBI taxonomy): domain Bacteria; kingdom Bacillati; phylum Actinomycetota; class Actinomycetes; order Kitasatosporales; family Streptomycetaceae; genus Kitasatospora; species Kitasatospora sp. NPDC056651. Next base: position 53,630 of record NZ_JBHTWX010000049.1, read on the forward strand.
ACACCTGCTCTACTACTTCGGCAGCAAGGACCAGCTGCTGCTGGAGACGCTCCGCTGGAGCGAGGACCAGCTCGGCGCCCGCCGCCGCGAGGCCCTCACCGACCACGCCCACGACCCCTGGCAGCGGCTCGACGCCTACCTGCGCCTCTACCTGCCGGAAGGGGCGGGCGACCCGCGCTGGATCCTCTGGGTCGAGGTGTGGGGCCGCTCCCCCGCGAGCGACGAGATCCGCCGGGGCCAGCAGGAGATCGAGGCGCCCTGGCAGACCGACCTGGTCGCCCTCATCGAGGAGGGCACCGCCGCCGGGCACTTCACCCCGGGCCCCGCCGCCGACCGGGCGCTGCAGATCCGCGCCCTGCTCGACGGCCTCTCCGTCCCCATCGCCATCGGCCTCCCCGACGCCCACCGCCCCGCCGCCCTCACCCAGGCCACCGCCGTCACGAACATCCTGCTGCGCACCTGAGCCACCTCGCGCGCGAGAAGTCGGCCGGGCCGACTTCCCACGCGGCAGGCGGGGGCGGGAGCCGTTCCCCGGGGCGGGTCACTCGGTCCAGATCGCGGCGGCGGTGCGGTCGTCGGCGTAGCCCTTGGCGCGGACCTGGACCTGGCGGAGGAAGTCGACGGTGCCCGGGGGGTGGGGATGGGTCCAGTGGGTGGAGAGGAAGTGGGCGACGGCCGGCTCGTCGGCGACGGGGCGGGCCAGACCCGGGGTGCAGAGGAGGAGTATGTCGCCCGGGGTCGCGGGGACGAGCCGGAAGCGGAACGGGCGCGGGCCGGGGGCCGGGGTGTCGGGGACCGGCGGCTGACCGTCCGGGTGGTGCAGCAGGCGCGCCGCGTAGGCGTCGATCCAGTGACCGGAGCGCAACAGGTAGAGCCCGCCCGGGCCGACGCCGAAGGCCGCGCGGTAACCGGCCTCCGGATCCAACGACACCAGCAGGCAGTGCAGCGACGCCGGGGACGGGGTGCCGTCCCCCTCCTCCCGGGGCAGCAGGGCGCGCAGCGGGGCGACCGCGCCGGTGGCCAGGCGCTGGAGACCGTAGCGGAGCCGGTCGCGGGCGCCGTCGCGCAGGTCGGCGGCCAGGCCGGCCCGGCTGCGCCCGATCGCGGCGGCGAGCTGGTGGCAGGCCTCCCCGGTGGCCGCCGCGACCGCCTCCGGGGAAGCCGTCCCGTCCTCGGCGTCGCCGGTGCGGTCCAGGCCGCCGAGGACGGCGAGCAGCAGGCCGTCGGCACCCTCGCCGAACCGGGTGACCAGCAGGGCGTCGCGGCGCGGCTCGCCCCGGTAGCGGGCGGAATCGCCCCGGACGGAGGCGGCGCGCAGCACGGACGCCCCGTACTGCGCGCCCTCCAGCACGGTGTCGGGGACGAGCGCGCGCAGGGCGCCCGGGTCCGCTTCCGGTACGGCCGTCGGCTCGGACCCGTACGTCGGGGGGCGTTCACCGACGTGCGGGACGGCCGCGCCGCCGTCGGCGAGCGGGGCGCGGATGGCCAGCCGGGGATCGGGGACGGCCGCCGCGGTCGGGGGTGACGGCTCCGGGTCGGGTTCCGGGGTATGGACGGGCTCGGGCTCGGAGGTGACGGCGGCGGGGGCGGTGGGGGGGGGGGCGGGGGCCTCGGGTTCCGAGGGTGCCTCAGGTTCCTTCTCGGCCTCGGGCGCCTCGACTACCTCGACGGCCTCGGGTTCCTCGGGTTCCTCGGGAGCCTCGGGCTCCTCCACGACGACGGCTGCGGGCTCGGGAGCCGGTGCCGGTTCGGCCTTCTCCAGCGAGACCTGTACGGCCTCCGGCTCCGGTGCGGGTCCGGGTGCGACCGCCGGCGCCGGCGCCGACTCCGACGCCACCCCCTTCGGTGCGTCGGCGGCGACGGCGGGGGCCGGGAACCGATCGGTCTCCGAGGAGGTCCGCTGCCGTCCGATCCCCGGCGCTCCGCCGATCACGCCGACCGCGGTGTCGAACCAGTCGTCGATGCTGTCCCGGGTGTCCGGACCGGGGTGCGGACCGTCCGGCTTCCCAGGAGCCTCCTCCACCGCCGGCTCCGGTTCCGGTTCCGGCTCCGGCTCCGCCGACCGCTGCTGCCCGATGAGCCCGACCGCCGTGTCGAACCAGTCGTCCACACTGCCGTCCCCCGCGTCGGCGTGCGGGGTGTCCGGGAGGGTGCCCGCCGGACCGTCGTAGACGGCGTCCCACCAACCGTCGTCCGGCCGGTGCGGCTGCGCGGGTGCACCCTGCTTGCTCATCTGGCGGCTCCTGGTCGTTCCGTGGTCGCGCCGCCCCCGGGCGGGCCGGGCTGGACGACATTGTTCTCCACCTGCGACGACCGTGTCCGGGTTTCGACGACAACCGGTCACCCACCGGAAAGTCCCGGCCACCACCCTCACCAGCCGCTTCGCCGGCCCCGTCGCGGGTGCGTCACCCGTTCGTCCGCTTCCGTTCCGTCCGGGCTTGCCGGATGTGTCCGGAGCAGGGCGTTTCCTGGCCATCCGGGCGTGCGGACCGCGGAAAATGGGGGCCGATGGGGGGCATCGCATCACTCGTTCGGCTGATTAAATGTGCGCATGACCGCGTCGGCCCCCAGCTCACCCCGACCGGGGAGGGCCGCATCCGCGGGCCGCCCGGCAGCCGGGCTGTTGGTCCTGCTGCTCGTCACCCTGCTGACGCTGCTGCCGTGCGCGGGCCCGGCGAAGGCCGCGGACGGCCCCGGCCATCCGGCGCCGGCGCAGGCCGCGGTGAGCGCCGTCACCGTCGTCAGCGTGGTCAGCGTCCAGGTCGCCACCGGGCAGACCACCCGCCCCGGCCGCGCCGCGAAGGTCACCAAGTCCACGGGGCCCGCGGAGCACCACCGGACGGCCGAGGAACAGGGGCACTGGATCCTCTGCACCGCCGACGGCCAGCCACCGCGCAACAACGGCTGCTCCAGCCACCCGTACTGCCCGCAGGACGCCCAGCTGCCGAACCCGCCGCCGCAGCCGCAGCCCGCCGTGTCACCGCTCACCCCGGCCGCGCCCGAGGCGCCGCACCGGGTGGCGCCCACCGGTCTGCTGGACGGCTCGCACCCGGTACCCGACCTCCACGAACTCCAAGTCCACCGGTCCTGAGCCGGGCCCGCCGTCGGCACCTCACCTCCGCCGACGGTTCCGCCCCTCCGCTCACTCCACCTGACCGCCGCCACCGACCGGTGCGGCGGGGACAAGGACGACCATCATGGGTTCCGCTTCCAAGCAGTCCAACAAGCCCGGCGGCAAGCAGCAGCCCGCCGACCGTCGCGCCCGGATCGCCGAGCTGCGCGCCGCCGAGCAGCGCCGCGACCGCCGCAACAAGATCATCGCCTCGGTGGCGGCCGGTGTGCTGGTGATCGGCGCGATCGCCACCGGCACCTGGATCGTCATGGACCAGAACCAGAAGAAGAAGGACAAGGAGGCCGCCGCCAACGCGGACATCCCGGGCGTGAGGACCTTCGGCGAACTGAGCCGGACCCACGTCAAGGAGAAGGTCACCTACCCGATGACCCCGCCGGTCGGCGGCGACCACAACGCGATCTGGGCGGACTGCATGGCCCACGTCTACGACCAGCCGCTGGAGAACGAGCGCGCCGTCCACTCGCTGGAGCACGGCGCGGTCTGGGTGACGTACAACGGCAAGGCCACCCCGGACGACATCAAGCTCCTCTCCGACAAGGTCAAGAAGACCCCGTACTCGATGATGAGCCCGTACCCGGACGAGCAGGGCACCATCACCCTGAACGCCTGGAGCACCCAGCTGACCGTGGACAGCGCCAGCGACCCGCGGGTGGAGGAGTTCTTCACCAAGTACGTCCAGGGCAAGCAGACCCAGGAGCCCGGCGCCTCCTGCACCATGGGGCAGATGTGACCGGCGCCGACGCGGGCGGCACCGCCCGCCGCCGGCGCATGTGGTGGCCGGCCGCGCTGGCCGCCGCCGTGGCGCTGGCGCTCGGGGTGCCGGCCCTGGTGGCGAGCGGGACCTCGGCGTCCGGCTCCTCCACGCTGTCCGTCCCGGCGGACGACTCGCCCGAGGCCGGATTCGCCCGCGACATGGCGACCCACCACCAGCAGGCGGTGGACCTGTCGTTCGTCGTCCGGGACCGCACCTCCGACGAGCCGACCCGCACCCTGGCCTTCGACATCATCAACACCCAGGCCAACCAGCGCGGGATGATGATGGGCTGGCTGGACCAGTGGGGGCTGTCCCAGCACGCGTCCGCCGCGCCGATGGCGTGGATGAAGATGGGCCACGAGTACCAGGCCCACGACGGTTCGCTGATGCCCGGCATGGCCACCAACACCCAGATCGCGAAGCTGCGCACGCTCAGCGGGCGGGACGCCGAGGTGTACTACCTCCAGCTGATGATCGAGCACCACAAGGGCGGCGTCGAGATGGCCCAGGGCTACGTCGACATGGCCAGGAACGACACGGAGAAGCGACTCGCGCAGTCGATGGTGGTCGCCCAGAGCTCCGAACTGGAGCTGATGACCGACATGCTCAAGGAACGCGGCGCCGCTCCCGGCGTGCCCGCCTCCTGAGCGGTCTCCCGCACGCCCCGCACGTTCCCCGGACGGCCGGGGCGCCGGCGGGGACGGTCCCGCACC
>NZ_JBHTWX010000050.1:0-26165 GCF_042792155.1 Kitasatospora sp. NPDC056651
CAGCAAGACGGCGGCCGCCGCACCCGGCCGGCCCTGACCGGCGCCGGGCTCAGGTCGAGGTCCCCCCGGGCCGGCCCAGCGGGAGCAGGTACTGGATCGGCTCGCCCAGGTCGTCGAGGCCGAGGAGTTCGTGGGCCAGGTCGTCCTGGAGGCCGCCGAGGGGGGTGGTGCCGAGGCCGAAGGCAGCGGAGGTCAGCAGCAGGTTCTGGGCCAGGTGGCCGGCTTCCAGCAGGCCCAGGCGCAGGGCGCGCAGGCCGTAGCGGCGGCGGAGGTGGGCGAGGTCGAGGTAGACGGCGAGGACGGCGGGGGCGTGGTCGATGCCGATGGCGTCCGGGGTGCCGGCCGGGCGGGAGAGGTAGGAGGAGAGGGCCTTGAGGTCGTCGAGGACGGGGGCCGGGCCGATCGGGCGCAGGCCGCGGTGCTCCGGGAGGCACTGGTAGGTGCCGGCGGGCAGGCCGTCCACGGCGAGGGCGAGCAGGCGCAGCCGGACGGTGTGCAGGGCGCCCGCGCTGGGGTACGGGCGGTGGCCGGTGTCGGCGTCGGGGGCGAAGGCCGTCCAGAGCAGTCCGCCGAGGGCGCCGGCGGTGAGCGGGCCGGTCAGCGTGCCCCGGGTGGAGCGGCGGGTGCGCAGGGCGTCGGCGAGGGTGACGGGCGGCAGCGGGTCGGCGGGCAGCGGGAGGTCGCCGGGGCGTGGGCTCGGGGCCGGGCCGTACGGCAGGTCGCGCAGGGCGGTGTCCTCGCCGCGGCCGAACTGGAACTTGCTGCGCTCCAGGTACTGGTGGTCCGGGGCGTGGTGGTCGGCGGGGAAGAAGGTGAACGGCTGCCCGGTCTCCAGTAGGGTGCGGGCGGCGAGGCGGCAGACCGCCCGCTCCTCGTCGGGGCCGACGCCGAGCCGGTTGAACAGCATGTGCAGCTGGGAGGCCCAGACCCAGGCAAGCCGCTCGTCGTCGGTGCCGGCGGGTGCGGCGGCCCGCATCGCGGCGTCGGCCTCGGTGACCCGGGCCGCCCAGTCGGCGAGCCGGGGCGCGGCCGTACCGGCGTCCAGCGCGGTGCGCAGCGTCCGGGCGCGGTGGGCCAGGGCGTCCCGCTGCCGGGCGAACACCGTGTTGACCCGGGAGTGCACGGCGGCCCCGGGCAGCGGCCGGAACTCGGTGACCCACCGCCAGGAGGCGGCGTGGCGGCGCAGCCAGCGGGAGGCGGCGAGCTCGTCGAGGCCGAGGGCGTGGGCGGTGGTGTGGGCGAGGTCGAGGGCGAGCGGCAGCCGGTCCCGGGGGGCGGCGCCGAGGGCGCGCAGGGCGCCGACGGCGGTGCGGGTGGAGTGGGTGAAGACCTCCTCGGCGATCGGCAGCAGGGCCGGGCCGCCGTAGCGTTCGGTCTCCGGCTCGTAGGGCACCTCGGTGACCGTGCCGTGCCCGTCCGCCCACGGGCCGTCGGGCGGGGTGCGGCGGGCGGCGAGGCGGGTGAGGTCGGCGGCGAGGGCGTCGGCCCCTCCGCGGTCGCCGGGCCCTCCTCGGTCGCCGGCCCGGGCGCGGTAGCGGATGCGCAGGTGGGGGCCGCCCTCGCCGTAGCGGATGAAGAACCAGTCGCCGTCCGCGAGCCCGTCCATCAGCGGGGCGAGGTCCTCGGTGAGGAAGGCGTCGGCCTCGCGGGCGGACAGCGGTAGCGCGAGGTGCAGGCTGTGCCAGCGGGCGACCGGCAGCGCTTGGGTGGTCATCGCGTTCCTTCCGAAGGACTGTCCGAATGGCTGAGTCCTGTCCGGTCGATCTTGGCGGATCAGCCCGATCGGCCGGGCAGGACCTAGGGGAACGGGTGCGGGTGGAGGGGCAGGTCCTCGTGGCGCAGCGGTGCCGGGGTGCGGCCGAGGCGGTACGGGACCTCCAGCAGGCGGGGCAGGCCGCGGGTGCGGCGGTTGACGTGGCCGAAGGTCATCGGCAGCGTGCCGGGAACGACGACCTTGGCGCAGTGCAGGCCGAGCCGGTCGCGGGCGCCGGGCTCGTCCTGGGTGACCGCGAGGACCTCCAGGCCCTCCCCCGCCAGCCGGGCGACGGTGCGTTCCAGCAGGTCGGTCAGGTCGGTGACCGGTTCGGGGGCGCCGGGCCAGCGTTCGGTCCAGGGCACCGGGGGCGGGCCGGCGAAGAGGAAGTCGAGGCGGGGCTGTGCCTCGGGCAGGGTGTTGAGGCCGACGTGGTCGTCCAGGGTGAGGACCAGCTCGGGCCGTTCCAGCATCGGGCGCAGCCGCTCCGGGTCGCGCGGCCCGCCCGGGGCGGCGTCGCGGTGCGGCGCCTCCTGGACGTTGGTGACCACCTCCGCGACGGCGGAGCGGATGGCCGTCCTGGGGTCGTGGTGGGCGCCGGCGGCCAGGAAGGTGCGCGGGGCGTCGGGGTGGTCGCCGCGGTGGTGGCAGAGGGCGATCACGGCGGGGATGCCGAGGTCGTTGGTGGCGTCGAGCAGGGTGAGGTGGTATCCGAACAGTGCGGCGCGGTCGGCCAGTTCGGCGATCTCCGGGTCCTCGGTGGGAACGGCGACGCCGGGCAGCGGGGTACGGGCGTACCAGGCCATCAGGAAGGCGTCGCGCTCGGCGACCTCGAACAGGCCGTAGAGCGCGGCCTCCTGGGGGCTGTTGCCGAGTCCGCAGCCGTTCGAGGACTCGTAGACGACGCGCGGGCGGTCGCGGCCCGGCACGTCCCAGTAGGCGACGTGTTCCGGGACGGCGACCGGGCGACGGTGGGTGAGCGACCAGCCGTGTACCCAGTCGAGCGTCAGCTCCGGGGTGTACGGGACGGTGGCCACGGCGGGGTGCCCCGGGTGGGCTTCGTCGGGCAGGCCGAGCCGGACCGGGTCGAGGACGGCTTCGGGGCCCGACTCCCCTTCCAACTCGGCGAAGGAGGCCCGAAGGGCGGTCCGGCGGCCGAGCGGCCGCATGCCCGCGTGGCGCTCCACCGCCTCGAAGAGGGCGATCCGTTCGCCGGCGCGGAAGTCCGCCGCCCGGCCGTACCCGCCGTCGTCGAGCCCCCGGCCGTCGGTCACCCAGGCGGTGGTGAGGGCGAAGGCCGAGTCCTCGCTGCGGAACAGGCGGCGGACCGGCCCGAACCGCTCGTCGTACAGTTCCTCCCTCAACTGCCCGGCGCCGGAACGGTCGTTGGGGCCGCGCAGCACGGCCGGGTCGGGCAGCGGGCGGGGGGTGGCGGGCAGCCGGGCGGCCTCGGGGGTGTCGGCGGGCAGCGGGTGGCAGACCTCGCAGCCGCCGACCGGGCGGACCCGGTGGGTGGACCAGGTGGCCCAGCCGCCGTGCACCACGTGGACGGTGGCACCGGCCGGGTCCGCCGGGGCGGCGGCCAGGTCGGCGGCGAGCGCGGTCACCGCCTCGGCGAAGGCCGGGGTGCCGGTGCCGGCCAGCGCCAGGTCCGGGCTCTGCCACGGCACCCGGCCGCCCGCGGTGGCGAGCCGCTGGTACTCGACGCAGGCGAGGCAGGCCGGTGCGTCGGGGGTGAGCAGCGGCCCGACCACGGTCAGCGCGCCGTCCTCGCGCACCGGCACCAGCCGGACGGGGTGCGCCAGGGCGTGCCGGCTGAGCCGGGCGGCCAGGCCGAGGGTCCACTCGGTGAGGTGCACGACGGCGGTGCCGCTGGTGGCGGCCAGGGCCTGGGCCGGGGTGAGGGTCGGGAGCGCGTTCATCGGCTGCCTTCCGCGATGACGAGGACGGTGAAGCCGCAGCCGTCCAGGGCGTCGGCGAACGGCCGGGCGGCCGGGGTGGCGGGCGGCCGACGGGCGGTGCGCAGGCCGGTGAGGCGCAGCAGCGCGGCCTGGAGGTCGGCCTCCCGGTCGGCGAGTCCGGCGAGCCACCGGTCGGTCCAGCCCTGGTCCGTCCAGGCCGCCGGGGTGCGCCCGGCGGCGGCGAGCGGGGCGGCGGCGCCGGAGAGCGCGGCGTGGTGGGCGGCCGTGAGTCCGGCGTCCCGGGCCAGCAGGCGGGTGAGGGCGGCCAGGGCGGCGTGGGCGACGGCGTCGGCGGGGGTGGCCTCGACCGCGCGGGCTCCTTCCACCTGCGCCAGATAGACCTGTTCCGCGGAGAGACGATGGATCACCGGGCTTGGCCGGCGGCCCAGTCGGCGGGCCAGGACGCCGCACCAGTGGGCGGCCTGCGGGTGGTCCCGCCAGGCGGTCTCCGACACCGTGCGATCGCCCTCGACGGACCGGCCGAGGACGGCTCGACCGAGGACGGCTCGGCGCAAGGCCCGGCCGAGCGCGTGGCCCGGGTCGGCGCCGACCACCGGCGCGGCGGCCGCGTCCAGCGCCGCCAGGTGCAGTTCCGCCGACCGGCAGGCGGCGACCAGCCGGGCGAGGTCCGTCCGCGCGGCCCCGGCGGCCAGCGCGCCGGACGGAGTGCCGCAGGAGACCAGGGCCAACGGCAGCTGCGGCAGATCCCCGGGGAGCGGCGCGTCCAGGACGCCCAGCCTGGGGTCACCGAGGGCGTCCACCCGGCGCAGCGCCTCGGCGAGGTTCTCGGGCGGCGCGGCGACCGCCCCGGGGGCCGCGACCCAGGGGCGGAGCTCGGCCCGCGGCGGGCGGGCCTCGGCGACCAGGACGGCCGGGCGACCGGCGATCAGCCGGGGGTCGTCGGCCGACTCGCCCGGGTCCGGCAGGCCGGCGACGGCACAGAGCAACCGCTGGGCGCCGGCGGCGGCGAGCAGGGCGCCCAGCAGCGGCGGGGTCTCGGCACCGGGGTCGACGCCGAGCCGGGCGGCGAGCGCCGCGGCGTCCGTCCGTGTCCGGTCCGGGCCGGCGGGCTCGGTGACGAAGCCGCCGTCCGCGCCGCACTGCACGGCGACCGCCACCGCACCGTCCGCCGTGGCCACCACCCGGCCGGCGGGCAGCGCGGGCTCGGCCACCACCGCGGGTTCGGCCGTGCCGCCCCGGGCGAGGGCCCGGACCAGCGCGCGGGCCAGCGGGCCGTCCGGGTCCGCGGCGGCCACCACCGGCCGGGCGGCCGCCAGGGCGGCCGAGGCGCCACCGGGATCGTCGGCCACCGATCCGGTCCAGGGCGGCAGCCGGGAGCCGTCCGGGTGGTCCACCAACAGGTCGTGCTCGCGGAGTCGGGCGGTGACGGTGGCCAGTGCGGCTTCCACCCTCGGCTCGGCAGCCGGATCCACGGCCGGATCGGCGGGCCCCGCGTCGGGCCCGAGCCGGGCGGCGAGCACCTGCCACAGCGCCGGGAGCGCCCGGCTGCCCTCCAGGGTGAGGCTGCCGCCGCGCCCGCGCAGGTGCAGCCCGTCGCGCAGCGGCGTCACCGCCACCCCGGGGCGCAGCCGGGGCCGGACGGGCTCGGGTGCGGCCGTCATGCCGTGCGCTCCGCGCCCGCCGCCGAGTCCGCGCCGAGGAGCGTCTGCCACCGGTGCCCGGTCAGCTCGGGCACGCTGCGCACCAGCAGGTGCGCGGCGAGGTAGCGCTCCAGCGGTCGGACGTCGCAGATCGCGAGCAGCCGGTACAGGCCGTTGGTGCCGGCCCGGTTGATCAGGTAGTCCGGTCGGCGCCACATCGTGCCGTCGGGGTCGGCGCGGTGCAGCAGACGGTGGAACTCGCTGTAGCGGGTGCGCAGTTCGGCGTCCCAGCGCTCGGCGGTCGGTCGGTCGCCGAGGGCCTGGGCACGTTCCCGGTACTCGGCGTGGCGGCCGCCGAGGTCGGCCCCGGCCGCGAGCCGTCGCTCGGCCAGGTCCCAGGCGGTCGCCGACCAGTGCGTCCAGTCCCGTTCCCAGCCGCGCGCACCGCCCTCGGTGATCCGGCGCACCAGTGTGGTGACCGACCGGCCGGTGAGCGCCCACCGGCGTTCGAAGCCGGCCCGCAGTCGGCCGTCCGGGTCCTCGTGAACCAGGAAGTCCTCCAGGTGCGACAGCACCGAGTAGTGCGCGCCGATCAGCCCGTCCGGGTGCGCGGTGGCGTGCGCGGCCAGCGCCGTCACCACCAGCCGCACCCGGGCCTGGGGGATGTCTCCGTGCGCGCCGAGGAAGTGGCAGGCCGAGTCGACGGCGGGCAGCCCGGTCCGCAGCAGTTCCTCGCGCAGGTCAGCGGATTCGGCGCCGATCAGGGCCCGCAGGGAGTGCTCGGCGGACGGGTCGGCGGGCGCCGCCACCACGGTGTTGTCCGGCACCAGCGGCCCGTACGGCGGTGCGACCAGCTCCGCCCGCCCGGCGACGGCGGCCTCGGCCAGCAGTTCCTCGTCCGACCGGTCGGCGACGGACGGGTGCGCGGCCGCCCACTCCCGCAGTGCCTCGGCGGCTCCGCGCGCCGCCTCGGCGACCCGCTGCTCCGGGCCGCGCAGCCGCAGCCGCAGGTGCGGCCCGAACCGCCAGTGCCGCTCGACGTGGACGGCCAGTCCCTCGGCCGCCACCCGCCGGGCCAGCGGCAGCACGGCCTCGCGCAACGCGCGGGCCTTGTCGGGCTGGTAGTGGTACAGCACCACGTCCCAGGCACTCACGGCTCCCTGGCCCTCGGCCGGGTCACTCATCGCACGCCTCCTCGGCAACGGCGGAACGGCTGGAACAGTGGACGGCGGCCCCTGCGCCGCCTGCGGACCGCGCGGCCGCGGCCGCCCCGGCGGTCACTCGACACGGACGGTCCCCGGCCGGCTCACTCATCGGGTTCCTCCTCGGCCCGGCGGAACGGGCGGAACAGCGAGCACCGGCCACCCGACGCGCCGCCGTCGGGGCGCACGGCCGCGGGTGCGGACCGGCACAGGCGGACCCCGGCCGCCGCGCCGCCGGCGGTCCGCCCGCGCGCACGGCACGGGCCTCGACGGGCCGACCCGTCGCCCCGGCACCGACGCCCGGACCGGTCACTCATCGGACGCCCCTTCGGCCGTGGCGCGACGGCCTCGGCGGGGCGCGGGGCGGCGGTCGTCGGCGCGTCGTGCCCTCCCCCGGCCCGGCCGGTAGGTCTCGACCACCAGCTCGACGGCCCGGCGCGGCTCCGTCTGCCCCGCGATGCCCGGCAGGGCCTCCTCCAGCACCACGCCGCGCGGGTGGCGGGTCAGCCACTTGGCGAGGTGGCACAGGTGCAGCGGATTGCCGAGGTCGACGGGCTGCGGCTTGGGCGCGCGCAGGTGGGCCACGAAGGCGTCGCCCGGTGTGCCCCCGGGGTCGGCGGCGGCCGGTACGGGGTGGAGGAAGAGCTGTTCGGGCAGGCCGAGCCGGGCCCGCCAGCGCGCGACGGCCTCGGCGGGGACGCCGGACGGCGCCGGGTCGGCGGCCAGGTCGGCCCGCAGGGCGTCGAGCACCCCGGCGGGCAGGTGCCAGCGGCGGCGGGCGAGGACGACGTGCCGGTGACGCAGGCGCGGGGTGCGCAGGACGTCGCCCCCGGGCGCGGCCAGGGTGGTGCGCGGCAGCAGCGAACCGAAGTCGACGACGCCGTTGGGGTGGTCGGCGAGCAGCGGTCCCAGCCGTTGCGGCAGCATGACCGGGGCGAGGAAACCCAGGTAGAGGACGTCGAGCAGTTCGCCGGTGCTCCGCAGCCGCAGGCGGAGCTGGTCGTCGGCGAGGTCGTGCACGAGGTCGAGGTCGGCCTCGGCGAGGCTGGTCCAGCGCCGGTCGGGGCCGATCTCGTCGGCGAGCAGCAGCGGATGGAGGTTGGCGTTGAAGCCGCCGACCGGGCGGACCTGGGCGGCGCGGGCGCCGTCGCCGAGTCCGGCCCGCAGCGCCCGGGAGACTTCGTCGGCGGCCCGCGGGGGCATGCCGTCGAGGAAGCGGCTGGTGAAGCGCCCCCATCCGCCGTAGACGTGGTTGACGCACAACAGGCCGTCCGCTGGGTCCCGCTGGAGGAACCAGGAGTAGCTGAGCGGCCGGGCAGCGGTCCAGTCGGGGAGCCGGTCCGCCAGGGCGCGAACGCGCCCGGCGGGGAGCACCAGTTCGCCGTCCGCCTCCGGGAGGCCGGCGAACTCGGCGCGCAGTGCGCCGAGTTCGGCGGGCGGTACCGCCTCGGCCCAGGCCTGCGCCGCCTCCGCCCCGAAGTCCCACGGGGCGTCGCACACCCCGCCCGCCCCGTAGCGGGCGACGAACCGGTCGCGGGCCGCCCGGCGCATCAGATGGCCGTGGTCGAACAGCTCGGCGAGCGCCGTGAGTTCGGCGAGTGCTGTGCGGTCCGCCGGGCCGGGACCGGGCTCCGGCGGCGCCGGTGCGTGGACGTCCTCGCCGAGGACGCTGAGTGGCGCGGCCTCGTCCGGTACCGGCCGCCCGGCGTCGGCCAGCGCCTGCCGCCAGTCCTCGGCGAGCGCGGCGAGCAGCGCGGGTCTGCGCCCGCCCGGCGCTTCGGACAAGGCCTGGGTGTCCAGGGCGAGTCGATCGACCCGCTCGGCCGTCACGGTGTCCTGCGGCCACTGCCGGAGCCAGCCGGCGAGGCTGCGCAGCGGCCACGGGTCCTGCGGGTCGACCGGCTCGGTGGGCACCAGCAGCCGGGCCGCCAGGAGTCGGCCGACGAAGCGGTGCGCCGCCGGGTCCCCTCCCGGACGGCCGAGGGCCTCGGCGAACCGGGCGGCGAGCCGGTCCGGCGGCTCCGGGGTGGCCGCGAGCGAGGCGAACAGGGCCAGTTCGGGCCGTTCGGCGAGCTCGACCTCCTCCTCCCGGGTGACCAGGTAGCGGCCACCCGCGAACACCACCTCGGCGCGGGCGTAGCGGGCCCGGCCGTCGGCGGTCCGGGCGGCGCTGGTCATCCGGTGCGGCAGGGTCCGGCTGCGGCGCGGTTCGTCGAGCAGGGCCTGGACGAGTGCGGCGACCAGCGCCCGGTTCTCCCGGACGACCGCGTGCGGGCCGCCCCCGCCCGTCTCCCCCGAGGCCACCGACCCCGAGGCCACCGACCCCGAGACCACGGACCCCGAGGCCCAGCCGACGGCGGTGAACCAGGACAGCGGGCTGGTCTTGGCGGTGGCCCGCAGGGCGTGGCGCAGCACCGTCGCCTCCTCCTTGCGCGCCCGGCCGCGCGGCTGCCCGCTCGCCCCCGCCGCGCGGTCCACCGCGCCCAGCAGGTCGGCGCTGGTGAGGGCGACGGCACGGGTGAAGGCGGGCTCCCGGCAGATGCCCGCGAGGGCGGCCCGTTCGGCGGCCAGGGCGGGCGGGACGGCGTCCGCGAGCGCGGCCAGCAGCCAGGCCCGCAGCCGCCCCAGCTCCAGCCACTCGGCAAGTCGCGGGAGGCGGCTCGGCAGGTCGGAGAGCCGGTCGAGCAGCGCCGCTCTCGGTGGGCGCCGGTTGTGCAGGTCCCGGCGCAGCGGCAGCACGACCCGGCGGTGGAACTCCTCGTCGTGTCCGGCCCGGCTGGCGTAGAGGTCGTCGCAGAGGGCGGGCCGCAGGGCCTCGGCCGCGGTCTCGGTGTCGGCGAGTGCGCCCAGCAGCGCCCGGGCGGCGGCCGAGGCGGAGGACTGGGCGGGCCGGGCGAGCACGGTGGAGCGCACCAGCGCGTGGTCGGCGGTGTACGCGGCCGAGGCCGGCGCCTGGGCTTCGCTGGTGGCCCGGTCGTCCCGGGGCAGGGCTGCGGCGCGGTTGGGCATGGCGGTTCCCTCCGACGGGGCCTGAGGCGTGGCGATGGCGGCACTGCTGGGACCGGCTGGCGACGTCGCGGTCCCGGCGAGGGCGCGCACGACACGTGGGGCGGACCCGGCGCGTCCGGGTGGAAGCGCCGGGTCCGTCCTCAGGTGGTGGCGCCGGCCCCGGAGGGCCTGGCCGACAAGGATCAGCCTACGGCCGAACCCCGGTGACGCAACGTCAGTCGACGGTCAGGGACGGTGCCGGCGGGTGCGCGCAGGAGGACGAGCCCCGGCAGGAGCAGGAGGCGTCGGAAGCGCCGCCCTCCGGCAGCGCGACGGTGTCGCGCAGCGAGGTGACGGTCAGCTCGCTGAGGTCGAGGTCCAGCAGGCCGAGGTCCTCGGCATCGGTGGGCCTGGTGGTGTCGGACATGGCGAACTCCCTGGTGACGGCGGGCGCGTCGGCCGAACCGGCGTGGTGCGCCCACGAAGCGGGTGTTGCGGGATGCGCCGGCCCCCACGGGTGCGCCGCACGCGGGGCGGACCCGACGCGTCCGGCAGAACGCTCCGGGTCCGCCCTCGGACGGCGGCGCCGGCCCCGGAGGGCCTGACCGACACGATCAGCCTACGGCCGGAGTCATGACGTGACGTCAGCCCATCGGGAACTCTGTCACCTGCGGCTGCGCGCAGGAGGACGAACCCTGACGGGAACAGGAACCCCACGACGCGCCGCCCTCCGGCAGCCCGGCCGACAGGATCGGCCTACGCCCGAGCCCTGGTGAGAGGACGTCAGGCGGTCGGCACGTCCGGGAGCTGCGGCTGCGCGCAGGAGGACGAGCCCTGGCAGGAACAGGAGCCCCAGGACGCGCCGTTCTCCGGCAGCGCGACGGTGTCGCGCAGCGAGGTGACGGCCAGCTCACTGAGGTCGAGGTCCAGAACGTCGAGACCCTCGGCCGCGACGGAGACGGTGATGTCGGACATGGCGAACTCCCTGGTGACGGCGGGCATGCCGGTCCGGTCGGACCGGGATGGTGTGCCTGCGAAGTGGGTGTTGCGGGACGTGCCGGGCCCCCGTGGGTGCGCCGCACGCGGGCCGCTCGGACCCGGGCTTCGCGCCGCCCGCCGACGACTCTAGGCAGCGGGGAGGCGGCCCCGACATGGGCGATCGACACCTTGGCCGGGGCCCGTAGCCCCGTCGGCTCAAGAGCCGCTCGACTTGAGCGGCGCCCCAGCGGCCCTCCACGGTTCCCCGATCACGGCTCGTCCCGCCCTCGGCCGGCGGCACCGTCCGAGGCCGACGGGACTGTCCGTAGCCGACGGCATCGTCCGTGCGGACGAGCACCGGCCGGCCCGAGGAGCACGCGGTGAGCCGGCCGCCGCCGCGCGGACGCGTCGTGGTCGTGGTGCGGCCCGAGCCGACGGCGTCCCCGAGGCCGCTCAGCCCAGCGGCAGCAGCCCGGGCACCGGGCCGCCGCGCCGGGTGAGGCGGCGCAGGAAGGTGGCGACGCCCGGGGTGCCGACGGCCCAGGCCCGGGACTCGGCGTCGGGGCGGCGGCCGGGCAGCAGCGGCCGGTCCGGCGGGCCGCCCGCGCGGGTCAGGATCAGCGCCGCCAGGTCCTCGGCGGCCGCCCAGTGCCGGGTGTCGCCGGTGGCCACCGCGAGGTCGACGAGCAGGTCGCCGACGCCCGCCAGGCCGCAGCAGCGGAAGACCTGCGCCGTCCTCGGGGCGAGCAGCCGGCAGGTGTCGGCCGCCTCGGCGGCCAGCGCGAGGAGCGCGTCGTCGCCGTACCGCCGGCCGGCCTGGACCAGGAGGGTGCCGAGCCCGGCCAGCCCCCGGCACCAGGCGAGGTAGCGGCGGGTCGCTCCGGGCGCGCGGGCGGCGGCGACGATGCCCGGGAGGTCGGCCGCGAGTCCGTCCACGATCCGGCGGGCGGTGCCCTGCGAGGCCTCGTCCGGCATGGCCAGCAGGAAGTGGGCGATGCCCGCGCGGCCGTGCGCGAAGCCCTCGGCGAGGGCGGCGGTGCCGGGGTTGGGCTCCTCGCCGAGGTCGTCGAGGGGGTGGCCGCCCAGCCGGGCGGCGAGTTCGGCCGCCGCCGCGCGGTGCTGCGCGGCCTGCGGGCCGACGGCGGCGGCGAGCAGCAGGTGCCCGGTGCCGATCCCGGCCGCACCGGCGATCTGGTCCGCGCCGGTCCCCTCGTACCGGCGGTGCTCCGGGGGCTCGGTGCCCAGGACGGCGGCGGCCTCCGCGAGGAACAGGTCGACGCCGCAGCGCCCCTGGTACAGCGAGCCGTCCAGGCGGCCGAGGGCCGGGTGGGCGGCCGTCCAGCGGGCCAGTTCGGCGGCGGCCGACCGGGCGTCGGGGCGGTGCGGGTGCCGGAGCAGTTCGAGGCCGAGCCCGGCCGCGCCGTCGTACAGCGAGAGCAGGGTCCGGGGCCGCTCGGCGCCCGGTCCGGCCGCGAACAGCTCGCGGGCCATCCGCACGCAGCCGGTGACGGTGTGGTCGAGCGCCTCGGCCGCCCGGCCGCCGCCGGGCCGGACCGGGGCGCGGCGGCGCGCGGGCACCCGCCCCTCGCGCAGCAGCGCCGCCGTGGCGGTGCGCCGCCGTGGGTCGAAGCTCAGCAGGCCCTCGACCAGTCGCGCCGCCGGGTGGCCGGGCTCCGGCAGGGCCGCGCGCAGGCAGTCCAGGGTGCGGTCGCGGTTGGTCGCCGGATCCGGGTCGATCACCACCGGGTCGAGGCCGGTGAGGGCGTGGTGCAGGGTGGTGCCGAGCGCGTAGAGGTCCTCGGCGGGGTCCTTCCCGGTGGCGCCCGGCAGGCCGTACCCGGCGGTGGCGCCCGGTGGGCGTTCGCCGTCCAGGGCGCTCACGCCGAAGTCGACCAGGGCGGGCCGGCCGTCCGGGCCGAGCACCACGTTCGCGGGCTTGAGGTCGCACACCACCACGCCGCGCGCGTGCACCGCGTCCAGGATCCGCAGCAGGCGGCGCGCCAGCGTCCGCCAGTCCCCGTGCGGGCCGGACGTGAGGACCGCGCGGCGCAGGTCGATCGGCCCGCAGGCGCCGCTGACCAGGTACTCGTCGCTGCCGTGCCGGAAGTAGTCGACCAGCGGCGGCACTCCGGGCACCCCGGCCAGCGCGGCGAGCACCCGGTGCTCGTGCCGCAGTCGGCCGCGCGCGTCGGTGCCCGCGCCGTCCTCGGCGACGAAGGCCCGGGCCTGCTTGACCACCACCTCGCGCCCGGTGGCGAGTTCGACGGCGCGGTAGACGTGGCCGCTGGGGGCGCGGGTGATCCCGGCGGTGATCCGGTAGCGGCCGGCACCGACCCTGGTGGTCGCCGCGCGGGCGGGGGCGCCGGGCGCCTCGAACGGGTCGTTCGCCCAGGGCGGCCGGCGGTAGCGGGCCTCGGCCAGGCCGGGGAACACCGAGCCGTCCGGGCCGGTCATGCCGGCCTCCGCCTCGTCGTCGGCGACCCGGAACGGCCCGTAGCGGTAGTACACCGGGCTGTCCGGCCGGACGGGACGGTCGCTCACCACGGCGGGGCCGTCCCAGCCGGTCAGGGCCCGCGCCAACTCCAGGCCCAGTTCCCGGACTTCCTCCGGCCGGGGGTAGACCGTGACGGCCTTGCCCACGGCGGCGGAGCCGTGCCGGCCGCTGTTGAGCTCCGCCAGTGCCGCCGTGCCGACCGCGAACTTCAGGTCGCAGACGCGGCGCAGCAGGACCGGGAGCGCCGTGTCCAGCAGCGCCGCGAACCGCTCAGGGCGGGCGGACAGGTGCAGTTTCCAGCCGTGGGCGAGCTCCGGCATCCGGGGGTCCTGGAGGTACCACCACCGGCCGTCGCCGTGCAGCGGGCGGTGCGGGCCGGGGGCCTGGGCGGCCAACCGCTCGGCCCGGCAGCGGAGTTCGTCCGGCTGCCGGGCCTCCTGGCAGGGCACCTCGGCCGGGTCGGGGTCGGGCGGTGTGCTCATCCTCGCGTCCTCCCCCGGTCCGCCGTGGTCCACCGCTCCTTCGGATCCGGGTGGATCAGGAGTTGAACTCACAGGGGAAGCGGGTCGGGACGTACGTCACCCACGGGTCGGCGAGGCAGGCGACCGGCGTGAGGTCGGCGTCGAGCTCGTCCTCGAAGGCGATGGCGTCCTCGTCGATCTCCAGCGGTCCGGCGTCGCGGATGTCGGTCATCACGGCACTCATGAGGGTCCTCCCAAGGAATCGGGTCGTTGGGTCCTGTGCGCTGAGCGGGCTCATGCTAGCCAGGCCGTCCGACCCGGGACAGGGAGCCGACGGAGCCGACGGATCGGCTACGACAAAGGAGGGTTCCGTTTGTGGACGCCGCCTCCGCGCGCCTCCGCCCGCCGCCGGGCCGTTCACCCGGGGTCAGCCGCGCAGCCGGCGGGCCCGGAGGTATTCGCGGGCCAGCAGGCGCAGCGCGGCGGGCTTGGCCGGCCCGGCCGAGCGGCGCAGCAGGGCGCCGAGGTCGGCGCGGGCGGCGGCGCCGGTGAGTTCCTCCACCCCGACGATGCAGCGGACCATCGGCCGGTGCTCGGGCGGCACCAGGTCGATGACGGCCCGGCCCTCGGCGAGGGTGCGGCCGGCCCGGTCGAGCAGCGCGCCGAGCAGGGCCCGGACGGCGGGCAGGTCGCGGGCCCGCTCCAGGTCGGCGCGGGTGACGCCGTGCTCCGCGAGGGTCTTCTCGGGGATGGTCAGCCGGCCGTCCGCGAGGTCCTCGGCGAGGTCGTTGACGAAGTCGAGCCGCTGGCTGCCGTCGATGAAGGTGCGGCAGGCGGCGCGGTACTCGCGCTGGTCGCCGTCCGGGCCGATCAGCGCGGCGACCACCATGAAGCCGGGCAGCGAGTACCCGTCGACGTAGGCCTGGTAGTCCTCCTCGGTGGCGAAGCCGGTGAAGTCCAGGTCCGCCTCGGTGGCCGCGAGGAAGTCCGGTACCCGGTCCCGCAGGACGGGGTGGGCGTCGACGCTGTTCAGCAGGGGCCGCAGCTCGGGGTCCTCGGTCCGGCCGGCGGCGAGGCCGTCGGTGACCTGCCGCTGCCAGTGGGCGGACGCCGCCCGTCGCTCGGCGGGCGGGCCGCTGTCGATCAGGGTGTCGGTGCGGTGCATGAACGCGGCGGCGGCGATCACGTGCGGGACCATCCGGGCGGGCAGCAGCAGGTCGGCGGCGAGGGCGATCTCCCGCTTGTAGCGGGCGACCTGCTGCCGCTGCCGGCCGTAGTCGGCCCGCAGCCCGGCCTCCCGGATGCCGGCGGCGTCCAGCGCCCGCTCCCACCTGCCCATTTCCCCACTCACCCCATCATGTGTTCGACGGGGACCGAGCGTAGCCGGTGGACGCGGGAGCGCCTATTCGAGGCCTCGGGGGCGGGACTCCGGCGGTGCCGGGCCCAGCCCCGCCGGTCAGCGGCCGACGGCGGCCGACGCCAGGTAGGCGTCCGCCTTGTCCGGATCGAAGTACCACTCCTCCAGGTCCGCCGGGTCGTTGAAGGCGTTGGCGAACCGGTGGGCCACCGCGGGCAGTTCGCCCCCGGCGGCGAGGATCCGCAGGACGTGCGGGGGCGGCGGGCCGAGCAGCTCGTTGCTCCAGACGGTGGCGGGGGCGGCGGTCCGCCAGAACCCCTCGAAGGCCGCCTGCTGGAAGGCCCGGTCGAAGGGCTTGTCGCCGTGGGCGAGGATCGCCTCCAGGTAGCCGGCGGCGCACTTGGCGGCGTTGTTGGAACCCTGGCCGGCGATCGGGTCGTTGAGGACGACCACGTCCGCGACACCCAGCACCGTGCCGCCGCCCGGCAGTTCGCCGACCGGGTGGCGCACCACCGGGGTGATCCGGCCGGCCAGGGTGCCGCCGGCGTCGGTGAGTTCGACGCCCGCGCGGGTGCGGTCGTACTCCCAAGGCGTGAACTCCTTCATCAACTCCAGGGTCACCCTCAGGTGTTCGGCCGGGTCGCGGATCCCGTCGAAGGCGTCCGCCGGGCCGCCGGGCAGGGCCTGCCAGACCATGGCGTCGCAGGGCCCGGCCTCGGTCAGCGCCGGCACCAGGAAGAGCTCGCCGACCTCCGGCACCAGGTTGCAGCGCACCGCCGGGTAGTCGTGCTCGGGGCGCGGCGCGAGGCCGTGCACGTAGCTGGCGGCGAGCGCGCGCTGCGGCCGCTCGTACGGGGAGCGTCCGGGATCGCGCTCGAACAGCGAGGCCAGCGTGCCCTTTCCGGAGGCGACCAGCACCAGGTCGTACGAGCCGGCCAGGTGCTGCAGGTCGGCGGCGGTCACCCGGCGCAGTTCGACCCGGCCGCCGCGCTCGGCGAACAGCTCAAGCCAGGTGGACATCTTCAGCCGCTGGTCGACGGACTGCGCGTAGGCGTCCAGCCGGCCGACCCAGTCGATCGCCCGCGTCGAGCCGGGCCCGGCCACCGACACCCCGAGGCCCTCGATCCGGGGTGCCCGGTCGGCCCACGTGTCCAGGCCGAGGGCCCGCTCGGTGCGCAGCGCGGAGTCGAACATGCACTGGCTGGACAGCACCCGTCCGCCGCGCACCTCCTCCGGCCCGCGGTCGGTCATCATGGTCACGTCGTAGCCGTGGGCCTGGAGCCCCAGGGCCAGTTGGAGTCCCGCCTGTCCGGCGCCGACGATCAGCATCCTGCGCATCGTCCCTGCTCTCCTGGTGGTCGCGTCCCGAGCCGGCGGCCCCTCGCCCACCCCGGCCGCCACCGGCCTGCTTACCAGTCATCGCCGCGCCCGTCCACGGGCCGGGCCGGCGCCCGCCGTCACCGCCGGGAGGGCCCGCCCGCCGGCCGCCGGGCCCCAATCCGCCACGGTGACACAGGCGTTCGAGCCATCCCCGGCCCACTGCCCGGCCCACCGCCCGGCCCACCGCCCGGCGCCTCAGCCCGTGACCAGCCGGCGCCCGCTGACCTTCTCCGGGTGGATGCGCACCCAGCGCGGCCGCTCCCCGCCCGCCCAGGGGGCCGCCCCGGGCAGGCCGGCCAGGCGCTTCACTTCGAGGGGGTCCGCCACGTAGCGGGCCGGGCCGAGGGCGAGCACGCTCCAGCCGCGGCCGAGGTACTCGTCGAGGTGGTCGACCTGGAAGGAGACGGCGGCTCCCTCCTCGGGGGCGGTGGCGCTGTGCTCGCCGGTGCGGTAGGCGAAGCAGCCCTGGTCGACCACGTAGTTGACCGGCATGACCACCGGGGCCGGCTCGCCCGGCAGGGCGATCCGGCCGATGCCGTGGCTGCCGACCAGGTGCCAGCACTCCTGCTCGGTGAGGTCGAGCAGCCGGGGGCGCGGACCGGGGCCGCCCTGGCCGGGCGGGGCGTCGGCGCGGCCGGACAGCAACTCGGCGCGGGTGCTGCCGAGGGCGGCGGCGATCCGCAGGAAGCCCGCCGGGTCGAACCCGGGCCCGGCGTCCAGCAGGACCCGGAGGTAGCGGGGGGCCATCGCGGCCCGGTTGGCCAGGGTCTCCTCGCTGAGGCCCAGCTGCCGGCGCCGCTCGGCGATCCGGCGGGCCACGACGGCGGGGTCAGGGGTGTCGTGCACGGTGGTGACTCCTCGGCTTGCCGGGGGGCTGTCGGGCCGCGTCCGGGCGTTGACCAGGCCGGGCCCATCCAAGCGCCCGGCCTGCGGCAAGTCGAGCAACGGCCCGGCCCGTGCGTGTCGGTCCGCGCTCCCGGACCGGGGATCCGCGCCCCCGTACCGAGGAGTTGACCGCCCGTCACCCCGGGCGGCACGGTGGCGGCATGGCGTGGGTGTCGACCATCGGGATCAACGGCCGGCCCGCGGACGTCGAGCACGTGCACCAGGTGGGTCGTCCGGCCGGACGCGGACGTGCTGCCCGGTGTCACGGTGCGGCTGCCGCAAGGCGGCCTGCCCCGGGTCGGCGTGCCCTGGGACGCGCTCCGAGCACGGCGCGCGTCCTGCCGCTCACCCCGGCCGGCCCTCACCGCCTCCGCTCCCCCGGTCAGGGCGGCGGTCCCGCCAGGCCGGGGCGAGCGCGGCGAGCATCACCGCCGCCGTGAGCACGAACGCCCACGGGTAGCCCGTCCCGCCCGCGACCGCCCCGAAGGCGACCGCGCCGACACCCATCCCGCCGTCGTAGGCGACGTTCCACAGCGCCGCCACGGTGCCGTACCCGGCGGGCGGCACCCGCGCGTACATCAGGGCCAGCGTCGCGTTCTGCGCGACGCCGAAGCCCGCGCCGAACACCGCCGCCCCGGCCACCACCGCGACCGCGCTGCCCGTCGAGGCCAGCAGCAGCACCCCGGCCGCCGCCACCAGCAGCGAGGGCAGCACCAGCCCCGCCGAGCCCCGCCGGTCCCCGTACCGCCCGGCCAGCCAGCGGGTCAGCACGGCGGCCGCGGGCTGGACCAGCAGCGCCACCGTCACGACGACGGCGGACGGCACGGCGAGCGGCAGGAAGGTGACCACGATCCCGGCCGCCAGCGCCGTGGCGGCGAACACCACGGCCGGGCGCAGCAGCGCGCCGCTGCGCAGCCCCTGGCGCACGCCCACCGTCGGTCCGGTGGCCCTGGTGCGGTCCGGCAGCGCCGGGACGGAGGCCACGGCGGCCAGCGGCGCCGCCGCCCCGATCCCGAAGACCCAGGCCCAGCCGATGTGCTGGGCCAGCCAGACGCCGAGCGGCAGGCCGAACAGGGCGGGCAGTCCGGAGATCAGGCCGAGCAGCGCGAGCCCCTCCCCGCGCCGCTCGGCCGGGATCAGCGCGGCGGTCAGCGCCCCGCCCGCCACCAGGGCGACGGCGAAGCCGAGTCCGCGCAGCAGGCAGACCGCCACCACCGCCGCCATGCTCCCGGTCCACACCAGCACCAGCGCGGGCGCGCCGAGCAGCACCAACCCGGCCGCCAGCACCGGGCGGTAGCCGAACCGGGCGGTCAGCGACGGGGTGGCCAGCTCACCGACCACGGTGGTGAGCATCAGCGCGCCGGTGGCCAGGCCCGCCGCGTGCTCGCCGCCGCCGGACTCCTGGGCGTACAGCGGCACGGCGGACAGCAGCAGGTTGAAACCGATGGAGGAACCGAGCACGGAGACGAAGCGCAGCAGCAGGGCCCGTGTCACCAGCGGCGGGCGGTCGCGGCCGGAGCCCGCCCGGGCGGAGTCGATCGTCGTGTCCACCCGGCGACGCTACCGGCCCGGACGGCCGACCGACAGGGGCCGTCGGCGGGGGCCGTCGAGTCATAGGGCGGCCATAGGCCTGCTCTATGAACTCATAGATCAACACCACCTACTTCGCGGGTCACCCCTCCGGTTTGCTACAAAGGTCCAGACCGCCCCTGTGCCGCGCCCGACCGGAGGACCACCCGTCATGCCCCGCCCGATCCGAGTCGCGATCGTCGGAGCCGGCCCCGCCGGCATCTACGCCGCGGACGCCCTGCTGAAGTCCGACGCCGCCCAGGCTCCCGGTGTCTCGATCGACATATTCGAACGGATGCCCGCCCCGTTCGGTCTGATCCGCTACGGCGTCGCACCCGACCACCCGCGGATCAAGGGCATCGTCACCGCCCTCCACCAGGTGCTCGACAAGCCCCAGGTCCGGCTGTTCGGCAACGTCGACTACCCGACCGACCTCGCCCTGGACGACCTGCACCGCTTCTACGACGCCGTGGTCTTCTCCACCGGCGCCATGGCGGACCGGGCGCTGGACATACCCGGCATCCACCTCGACGGCTCCTACGGCGCGGCCGACTTCGTCTCCTGGTACGACGGCCACCCGGACGTGCCCCGCACCTGGCCGCTGGAGGCCGAGAAGGTCGCCGTCCTCGGGGTCGGCAACGTCGCCCTGGACGTCGCCCGGATCCTCGCCAAGACCGCCGACGAGCTGCTGCCCACCGAGATCCCGCCGAACGTGTACGACGGCCTCAAGGCCAACCGGGCCGTCGAGGTGCACGTCTTCGGCCGCCGCGGCCCGGCCCAGGCCAAGTTCAGCCCGATGGAGCTGCGCGAGCTGGACCACTCCCCGACCATCGAGGTGATCGTCAACCCCGAGGACATCGAGTACGACGAGGGCTCGATCGCCGAACGCCGCGCGGTCAAGCACGTCGACCTGGTCGCCTCGACGGTGGAGAACTGGGCGATCCGTGACGTGGGCGACCGCCCGCACCGGGTCTACCTGCACTTCTTCGAGTCCCCGACCGAGGTGCTCGGCGAGGACGGCCGGGTGGTCGGCCTGCGCACCGAGCGCACCGAACTCGACGGCACCGGCAACGTGCGCGGCACCGGCCGCTTCACCGACTGGGACGTGCAGTCGGTCTACCGCGCGGTCGGCTACTACTCCGACGAACTGCCCAAGCTGCCCTTCGACCCGGTCTCGGGCACCGTCCCGCACGCGGCCGGCCGCGTCCTGGACGGCGACGGCTCGCACCGCGCCGCCACCTACGTCACCGGCTGGATCAAGCGCGGCCCGGTCGGCCTGATCGGCCACACCAAGGGCGACGCCAACGAGACCGTCGCCTGCCTGCTGGACGACCACGCGGGCGGCCGGCTGCCCGGCGCCGCCGAGCCGGACCCGGCGGCGATCGAGGAGCACCTGCGCGCCCAGGGCGTCCGGTTCACCACCTGGGACGGCTGGAAGCTGCTGGACGCCCACGAGCGCGCGCTCGGCGAGCCCGAGCAGCGCGAGCGCGTCAAGGTCGTCGAGCGCGAGGACATGCTCCGCCACAGCGGGGCCTGATCCGACGGGCTCCGGCCCGAGTGCCACCGCCGAAATCCCGCGGGAATTCCTTCCGGAACCACTCCCGCGGGATTTCGGCGCATCGCGGAAGCGGCGGAACCGAAGGAAGTGACGAAATCCGACGGCCGCCGCCGCGCCGCCGCCGGCGGCCGTCGTTCCCGTCAGGCCCGGACGATCGGCAGCAGCAGCTCGTCCACGATCGCCGACGGATCGAGCTGCACCGCGTCCCCGCCGCACATCTTGATCCGGTACAGCATCAGCGCCGGCACCAGGTCGGTGACCAGCGGGGTGACCGCGCCGGGGCGGACCTCGCCGCGCGTGGTGCCGCGGTCCAGCACCTCGGCGATCAGCGCCGTCGTCGGCTCGACCACCCGCTGCATCACGATCTCCAGGAACGCGTGCGCCCGCTGGTGGTCGAGTTCGCTCATGACGGCCCGCACGGCCGCGCCCGTCTCGCTGAACATGGCGGCGCGCAGCCTGGTGACCACCTCCAGCAGGTCCCCGCGCAGGCTGCCGGTGTCGGGGGCCGGGCCGGACGGCGGCAGGCTGGCCCGCAGCGCGTCCTTGACCAGTTCCTCCTTGGACGACCAGCGGCGGTAGAGCGCCGCCTTGCCGGTCTGCGCGCCGGCGGCCACTCCCTCCATGGTCATCCGGGCGTAGCCGTCGGTGGTGAGCTGTTGGAGGACCGCCTCGTGGATGGCGCTCTCCAGCGCCTCGCCGCGCCGCCGCAGCGGGACGCCCGTCGCCGGTCCGTGCCCGGTATCCGTCTCAGCGGTCATGCCTGCGCACCTTCTTCAGTCGCCCTTCCTCGATGGCCGTCGCCCCACGCGTCCACCCCCGGTCCGCCGGGAATCCGGGACCGGCCGTGCCGTGGTGAATCCGTGTCGTACCTCACGGACATCACCGGGGCTACTGTCGATGTTAGTGAACGAACCCGTTCCCGACGTCGGTCCCGGCCCACCGTGACGTGTTCCGGTGTCCACACCCCCGGCGGCTCCCGTACGGCGTGGGCCCACCCGCACGACGGGACCGGGAGGGGACCGTGGCCCCATGCGGCTGGGGCGGGGTCGGCGGTCGGATGGGAGGGCAGGTCGAAGCGGACCTGCCTGCGGAGATTCCCGTGGAGGACCTCATGACCGACAGAACGGCCGGCACCGCACTGGTGGCCGCCGGTGTCGCCGCCGTCTTCGCCGCGGTGAGCGTCGCCGCCGCCATCCGGGCGTGCAGGTGCCCGGTCCCGGGCGCCGAGGGCGCGCCCGGAGCGAAGCGACCCCACCGCGGCCGCCCCGGCACCATCCACACCCACGGCTGCTCGCCCCCGGACTGCTGACCAGTCACCCCCGTTCCCCCGTTCCGTTGACAACCCCCGCCCCCGGCCGGCACCCGTCGCGCCGGGGGCCCTTTCGCCTCCCGGGACCGCCCCTGCCCCGGCGGTGCCCGCACGGGGGCGGCCGCGGCACGAGCGCGAACACCACGGGCGCGGCCCTCGGCCGTCAGCCGCTCGCGGGCCGGCGCGGGAGCACCGCGTGCACCCGGGTACCGTGCCGCAGGGCGTCCACGGTGCAGCTGCCGCCGATCTCCGCGGCCCGCTCGGACATCGACCGCAGTCCCACCCCCTGATGCTCCGGGAGGCCGTGCCCGGGGCCCCGCCCGTCGTCCTCGACATCGAGTTCCAGCCGCCCGGCGAACGCCCGCACGCACACCGTCGCGCTGCTCGCACGGGCGTGGCGCAGCACGTTGTTGAGCGCCTCCGCCGTGATCCGGTAGACCGCGACCTCGACGGCGGCGGGCAGCTCCGGCAGCGGATCGGGCTCCAGCCGGGTGGTGACGGCGAGGTCCGCGCCGCTGAAGGTCTCGGTGAGCCGGGCCAACGCACGGGACAGGCCGTAGTCGCCCAGGGCCGTCGGTCCCAGCCGGTCGGTGATCCGCCGGACCTCCCGGACCGCCGAGGCGAGGTCGTCGGCGACGCGGTCCAGCACGGCGGAGTAGAGCGCCGGGTCGTCCACCGCGGCCGCCCCCTGGAGGCGCAGCCGCAGCCCGGCCAGCATCGGGCCGAGTCCGTCGTGGATGTCGCGGCGCAGCTGCCGGCGCTCCTCCTCGCGGGCCCCGACGATCCGCTCGCGGCTGGCCCGCAGGTCCTCCATCAGCTGGAGCGAGGCGACGGCGGGCGCGGCCTGGTCGGCGAGCGAGCGCAGGATGTCGCGGTCACTGCCGTCGAGTGCCCGCTGGCCCTCGCGCGGGGCGACGGTGAGCCGTCCGATCTGTTCCCCGCGGTGCACCAGAGGGAAGTCCTCGCCGCTGCCGGAGAGTTCCCCGACGGCGGCCAGCGAGCGCTCGCCGCCCCGGGTGGAGACGGTCAGCTCCACGCCGGGCAACCGCAGTTCGTCGCCGACGGTGCGGCACAGCACGCCTGGCACCTCCTGCGGGTCGACGGTCTGGCTGACCCGCCCGGCCAGGCTCCGCAGCACCTGGTAGGGCTGGGCGCGCGATCCGTAGTACCAGCGGTCGACGATGCCGGAGGCCCACCGCACGCCCCGGGGCAGTCCGATCGCGAGCAGGAAGACGGCGGCGACCACCGCAAGCGCCCCGAGGCCGCGACCGGGAATCCACATGGTCGAGAGCACACAGGCCACCACCACGAACAGCACCGCCAGCCCGGCCGCCACCATCAGGCCGACCAGCACCCGCCGGGCGGCCCGGTCGAGCCGCCAGGCCCGGTCCCGGACCACGACGACGGCCAGGGTGACGGTCCACAGCGCCGAGGTGATCGCGTACGCGATGTACGAGGGCGTGCTCTCGTGGTCGAAGTAGTAGCCGAACTCGGCCCCGCCCCACAGGAGGTACACGCCCAGACCGATCAGGACGTCCTGCCTGCGCCGCCGGGACACCTCGCGCATCCGGGTGAGCGGGACGAGCACCACCAGGACCGTCAGCGCGACGAACACGGCGAGCTGGGCGTCGATCATCCGCTCGTTGAAGGCCCGCAGCCAGTTCGCGAGGGCGGTGCCGGCGAACGGGTTGGGCTGGCCGAACGCGGTGCGGTCGTAGAAGGAGTAGCTGGCCGGGGGCAGCCGCCACAGGGCCACGGCGCCGATCGCGAACCACCACCGCCGGCTCGGCAGCGTCCCGTACGGCAGCCACAGCGGCAGCGCGTGCCACAGCGAGCCGCTGACGGTGAAGCCCACCGACACCAGGACCACCACGGCCCCGACCACGCGCGGGTCGCCCCCCTCGACCCAGAGCGGCGTCTGGGCGGCGAGCGGGACGATCAACGCCGTCCCGTACGCGAGCAGTGCCCAGCCGAGCTGGTTGCCGGGCCGGTGGGCGTGCAGCAGCACCCCGCCGGCGACGGCGGCGAGGCCGTAGCCGAGCTTGGCCAGGTTGTGGGCGGGCACCGAGATCCCGGGCGCGCCGAGGTGGCTCATCACGTAGCCGGCCCACAGACCACCGGCCACCAGGCAGACGAGCGCGACCAGTCCGGCCGCGGCCAGCTGCCGCTCCGCGCGGCCGGAGCGCGGCCGCCACCAACCCGTACGCGTGCTCTCCGCAGCCATGTCCGCCCTCTCCACGCCGGGCCCCTCCGGATGGTTGAAGTCTGCTCCATCCGGTGTCCCGGGCGCATGAGGCAGCGGCCCCGGCGGTCCTCCCCGGCGGCCCGGGAGAGGGCCGCCGGGGCCGTCAGACCGGTGGCTGGGGGCGGGTCAGTCCGCGGTCGTAGGCGAAGATCACCGCCTGGACGCGGTCCCGGGCGCCGAGCTTCGACAGCACCCGGCTGACGTGCGTCTTGACCGTCGACTCCGCCAGCACCAGGCGCTGGGCGATCTCGCTGTTGGACCAGCCGCGGGCGATGGCGACCAGGATCTCCCGCTCGCGGTCGGTCAGGGCGTCCAGCCGTGGATCCGCGGCGGGTTCGGCGCCGGGCGGGCGGACCGGCAGCCGGTGGGCGTAGGCGTCGAGCAGCCGCCGGGTGACGGCGGGGGCGACCACGGCGTCGCCCTCGGAGACCGCGCGGATGCCGGCCAGCAGTTCCTCCGGGCGGGCGTCCTTGAGCAGGAAGCCGCTGGCCCCGGCGCGCAGCGCGGCGTGGGCGTACTCGTCGAGGTCGAAGGTGGTCAGCACCAGGATGCGGGAGCGCCCGCCGGTGGCGACGATGTGGCGGGTGGCCTCGATGCCGTCCATTCCGGGCATCCGGATGTCCATCAGGACGACGTCGGGGCGCAGGTCGGCGGTGAGCCGGACGGCCTCGCCGCCGTGGGCGGCTTCACCGACCACCTCGGTGTCGGGCTGGCTCTCCAGCAGCATCCGGAAGCCGTAGCGCTGCAGGGGCTGGTCGTCCACGATGAGGACGGTGGTCACGTCGGGCCGCCTGTCGGGTCTGGGGTGAGGGCCTGGTCGGGGGTCGTCGCCCGGCCGGGGGTGGGTGCCTGGCCGGGAGTCGGTGCATGGCCGGGAGTCGGTGCATGGCTCGGGGCGGGTGCCTGGCTCGGGGTCAGGTGCAGCACGGCCTCCACCGCCCATCCTCCACCCGGGGCAGGGCCCGCCGTGACGGTGCCCCCGTACAGGGCCGTGCGTTCGCGCATCCCCGCCAGCCCGTGACCGTACCCCTCGCCGCGCCCGTGCCAGCGGGAGCCGGCGGGCGGGCCGGTGTCCTGGACGCGCACCCGCAGCCGGTCGGGGCCGGCGCTCAGGGTGACATGGGCCCGGGTCTCGGTGCCGGCGTGCTTGAGGGTGTTGGTGAGCGCCTCCTGGACGATCCGGTAGGCCATCAGCTGGACGCCGCGGTCCAGCTGGTCCAGGGCGCCGGCGGCCGTGTAGACCACCTGGGGGCCGGCGGCGCGGATCCGGGCGCACAGCCCGTCGAGGTCGGCGATGCCGGGCTGGGGGTTGTACTCGGCGTCCTGGTCGCTCCGGTCGCGCAGCACGCCGAGCATCCGCCGCAGTTCGCCGAGCGCCTGCCGGCTGGTGTCGCCGATCAGCAGCAGGGCCTCCCGGCCGCGCTCGGGGGCGGCCTGTGCCGCGTAGGCTCCGCCGTCGGCCAGGGTGACGATGACGGACAGGTTGTGGCCGATGATGTCGTGCATCTCCCGGGCCACCCGGGCCCGCTCACCGGCCGCGGCCAGTCGGCTGCGCTGGTCCCGCTCGATCTCCAGCCGGGCGGCCCGCTCCCGCAGCCCGGCGAGCTGGGCGCGCCGGACGCGCACCGCGATGCCCAGGGCCACGGCCGCCGTCGCGGCGCTGAGCAGGAAGAACAGCGCGTCGCCGACCGGCAGCCGGTGGCCGGAGACGGCCACCGCGACCAGCGACACGGCCACCACCATGGCCGCGCAGGACCAGGCCAGGTGCCGCAGCCGGCCGTGCAGCGCCAGGCTGTAGAGGGCGACCAGCAGGGCGGCGTCGGCGCGCAGCCCGATGTGCAGCGACCACTGGAGGACGAACACGGCCATGATCGCGGCGAAGGCGGCGGTGGGTCGCCGACGGCGCCACAGCAGCGGCAGCACCAGACCGGTCTGCAGGGCCAGGATCTGCGGCAGCGGCGGCCGGACGAGCTCGATCCGGTGATCGCGCGCGCCGCCCTCGATGTGGCCGTGGAAGAGGTCGGGCACGCAGAACAGCAGGAAGACGACGGCCAGCAGGGCCGCGTCGAGCCCCCAGGGGTGCTCACGGCACGCCTGCCGCAGCCGCCGGCCGAGCCGGGCCAGCCGGCCGAACAGCGGGTGGCCGAACAGCGGGTCGACGGCCGAGGCGTCGACGGCCGAGGTGCCGGCGACCGGTGTGCCCACCGGCGCGTAGCCGTCCGTGTACGCGCTCGTCGGGATCGTCGGGATCGTCGAGCCCGTGGCGGTGGCGTGCTCGCTCATCGGTGGCACCTCCCTGGTCGGCCGGGCCGTCGTGGTCATGGGCGCGGGGGCGGGGGGCCCCGCCCCCCGACCGAGGGTCGAGCCCGCCAGTCTATCTGGCGTCGCGTCGCCCCCACCCCCCCGCCGCCCCGACGAGCGCGG
>NZ_JBHTWX010000050.1:26175-57614 GCF_042792155.1 Kitasatospora sp. NPDC056651
TTGCTGCTTATGGGGGGGAACGCCGGGGGGGGGGGGGGCGTTGGTGTTCTGGGGGGGGGGGCGGGGGCCCCCGGCCCCGCGACGGATGGTCTCGCCGTCGAGTCTCTCAGGCGTCGGTGCGCACCAGCCGCACGGCCGCCGCGACGAGGGCGAGGACCGTCCAGCCGAGGAAGACGACCAGGCCGGCCGTCGGCGAGAGCGTGGTCGAGTCGTGCTGCAGGGCGAACATCGCCTCGCCCGCGTGGCTGGGCAGGTAGGGGCTGATGTGGTTCTGCCAGGAGCTGGGCAGCAGCGACGTCAGACCGGGGACCAGCATCAGCGTGGCCACCAGCACCGCGATGCCGCCGGCCACCGAGCGCAGCAGCGCGCCGAGCGCCACGCCGATCACGCCGACCAGTGCCAGGTAGAGCCCGGCGCCCAGCAGGCCCCGCACCACCCCGGCGTCGGAGAGCGTCATCGCCGCGCGGGTGCCGGAGAGGACGCCGCTGTCGGCGACGAAGACGGCGAACACCCCGGCGGTGCCGAGCACCAGCGCGATCAGCCCGTACACGGCGGCCTTGGACCAGAGCACCGGCAGCCGGCGCGGCACGGCGGCCAGGGTGGAGCGGATCATGCCCGTCGAGTACTCCCCGGCGGCGACCAGCACACCGAGGACGCCGAGGGCCAGCTGGGCGAAGTTGGTGCCGAACAGCGACAGGCTCAGCGTGCTCGCGTTCGCGAAGTCCCGGTCCATCGGGCGGCCGGACGTCATCCGCGACTTGAACTGGTACGCGGCGATCAGGCCGAAGCCGACCAGGAAGAGCAGGGACAGCCCGAGGGTGATCCAGGTGGAGCGCAGGGACCACAGCTTCGCCCACTCGGAGCGCAGCACCCGCGCCGCCGTCACCTTGTAGGCGGGGCGTGCGGGGCGCAGCTCGGCGGACGCGGACGGCTGGCTCGGTGCGATGGTGCTCATGCCACGCTCCTCGGGGGTTCCGCGGCGGTGCCGACGGTGGTGGTGCCGTGGTACTCGACGGCGTCTCGGGTCAGGTCCATGAACGCCTCCTCCAGGGAGACCGTCCGGGGGGTGAGCTCGAAGAGGGCGATGCCCTGCTCGGCGGCCGTCAGGCCGATCTCGCGGGCCGTGCGCCCGGTGACCAGCAGCTCCTCCGAGCCGGCCCGGCCGGTGATCTCCACCCCGGGGCCGGTCAGCGCGGTGCGCAGCCGGGCCGGATCGGCGCTGACCACCTTGACCGCGTCGCCGCCGGCCTCGCGGACCAGGTCCTGCACGGTGGTGTCGGCCAGCAGCCGGCCGCGCCCGACGATGATCAGGTGGTCGGCGACCAGCGCCATCTCGCTCATCAGGTGCGAGGAGACGAAGACGGTACGGCCCTCGGCGGCCAGCGAGGTGAGCAGGTTGCGGATCCACAGGACGCCCTCGGGGTCGAGGCCGTTGACCGGCTCGTCCAGCATCACCGTGGCCGGATCCCCCAGCAGGGCGGAGGCGATGCCGAGCCGCTGGCCCATGCCGAGCGAGAACGCCCCGGCGCGCTTGCGGGCCACCGGGGACAGCCCCGTCAGCTCGATGACCTCCTCGACCCGGCGGCGGGGGATGCCGTGGGTGTGGGCCTGGGCCATCAGGTGGTTGAAGGCCGAGCGGCCCGGGTGGACGGACTTGGCCTCCAGCAGGGCGCCGACCTCCTGGAGCGGCGCCGCGTGCTCGGCGTAGCGGCGGCCGTTCACCCGCACCGACCCGCCGGTGGGCGCGTCCAGCCCGACGATCATCCGCATCGTGGTGGACTTTCCCGCGCCGTTCGGCCCGAGGAAGCCCGTCACCGTCCCCGGCCGGACCGTGAAGTCCAGCCGGTCCACGGCGGTCTTCTCCCCGTACCGCTTCGTCAGCTGGTGCGCCTCGATCATCGCTCACCCCAGTGCTCCGGGGCCGGTCCGTCCGGCCGCCGTCGACCTCCACGCTAAGTGCGGAGACGGCTCCGATCCGTGGTACCGGGGGCCGATCATCGACGTACGCGTAGTACCGCGGTACCACCCCGGCACCCCACCCCGGCAGGGCGGCGCACCGTCCGGCCGACAGGCGGCGGGGCCGGGGGCCGCCGATACTGGGGCCTGTCGTCGGCCCGCGGACGGGTCCGACGGCGGGCCGCAGGGCCGCGATCCCCGGGAGGAAGCATGGACTACGGTCTCGGCGTACGACTCGACCGGCCGTTCGCACAGGCGGTGGAGGCCGTCACCGCCGCGCTCAGGGAACAGGGCTTCGGCGTGCTGACCACCATCGACGTCCGGGCGACCCTGCGCGAGAAGATCGGCGTGGAGGTCGAGGACTACCTGATCCTCGGCGCCTGCAACCCGGCCCTCGCCCACCGCGCGCTCCAGGCCGACCGCCGCATCGGGCTGCTGCTGCCCTGCAACGTGGTGGTCCGGGCGGACGGCGACGGCACGGTGGTGGAGGCCGTCGACCCGCAGACCATGGTCACCCTGGCCGGCCCCGGGGGCGGGCTGGGCGAGGTGGCGGACGAGGCGGCACAGCGGCTGAACGCCGCCCTGAACGAGCTGCGTGGATGAGGAGGCGGCCATGACCGGACCCGTCGTCGTCGGATTCGACGGCTCACCCGAGAGCGTCACCGCCACCGAGTGGGCGGCGCGCGAGGCGCAGCGCCGCGACTGCCCGCTCGACCTCCTCCAGGCCTGGCCGTGGCCGCACCGGGACGTGGTCGGCAGCGAGGAGACGTACCGGCAGGCCCTGGACCGGCTGGAACTCCGGGCGGCGGAGTTGCGTGCCGCCGCCGGGGACGGCCCGGTCACTTCCGCGATCGTCCCGACCGATCCGGCCGAGGCGCTGGAGGCCGCCGGGAACACGGCCTCGCTGCTCGTCCTCGGCTCCCGCGGCCTGGGCCCGGTGCGCGGCTTCCTGGTCGGTTCGGTGAGCCAGGAGGTGCTGCGCCGGGCGAGCTGCCCGGTGGTGCTGGTCCGGGCGGAGCCGGCCGAGTCGGCGGGCCCGGTGCTGGTGGGCCTGGACCTGGCGCACTCCATGGACGACGTGCTGGCCTTCGCCTTCGACGCGGCGGTGCGGCGCCGGGCCCCGCTGCGGGTGGTGCACGTCTGGTCGCCGCCGGTCGGCAGCCAGTACACGGCGCTGGAGGCGATGGGCGGCCTGACGGGGGCGCTGTCCTCGGTGGAGCGCGCCCGCTTCGCCGAGCTGGTCGACCCCTGGCGGGAGCGCCACCCCGAGGTGGCGGTGACCGGCGACCTGGTCCGCGGCAGCGCCTCCGTCGCCCTGGTGGACGCGGCGGCCGACGCCCGGCTGCTCGTGGTCGGCCGCCGCGTCCGCCGGACCCTGCTCGGTGCCCACCTGGGGCCGGTCGCGCACGCCGCGGTCCACCACGTCCGCTGCCCGGTCGCGCTGGTCCCGCACGCCTGACCCCGGTCCGTACGGGGGCGTCCGGCCGCGCGCCCCGGCCGGGCGCGGGCGCGTTCGACGATCCCGCGATGAGCCGGACCGGCCGGGCGGACGGCCGGGAGGGACTCCCGGAGCCGCCCGTCCGGCCTGCCGGGCCGGTCGCTCAGCGGGTGCCGCGGCGGCGGGCGAAGCGGGTGAGCGCCGCGCCGGACAGCAGCGCGGCGGCACCGACGGCGCCCACCGCGGCGACCGCCTGGCCGTGGGAGCCGGTGGCCGCGAGCTCTGCCGGGGCCCCGCCACCACCGCCCCCGGGGGCACCACCACGGCCACGGCCGTCATCGGCGGCGCCGGCGGCCTCGCGGATCTGGCGGACGACGACATCGGGGTGGGACATCATCGACACGTGCGAGGAGTCGATCTCGACGGTGCGCGACTTGGCGCGACTGGCCTCGAAGCGCTCCAGGTCGGGGGCGATCGCCTTGTCCTGCCGGGAGACGACGAACCAGGACGGGATGTCGCGCCAGGCGGCGGCGGTGGCCTTCTCGGCGAACCCGGCCAGGGTGACCGGTCGCTGCTCGGCGGACATCAGCCGGGTCCGGGACTCGGGCAGGTCGCCGGCGAAGACGGAGCGGAACTTCTCGCCCTGGATGAACAGGTCGGTCCCGCTGCCGACGCGGTCCGTGAAGGGGATCTGGTTGAGCGCGGCGGCGAGGTCGCTGCCGGCGAACTTCGTCGACAGCTCGGCCGGGGACTCGCCCACGTCGGGCGCGAACGCCGACACGTAGACCAGGGCCTTCACGTTCGGGTTCCCGGCGGCGGCCTGGCTGATGACGGCTCCGCCGTAGGAGTGGCCGGCCAGCACGATCGGGCCCTTGATGCTCTTGAGCAGACTGGCCACGTCGGCGGCGTCACTGGCCAGACCGCGCAGTTCGTTCGGCGGGGCGAGGACGTCGTACCCGTCGTCCAGGAGGCTCGCGGCGACGTCGTTCCAACCGGAGGCGTCGGCGAAGGCTCCGTGGATCAGGACGACCGTCGGCTTCCCTCCTCCGCCCGGTCGCCCACCGGCCTCGGCGGCCGGCGCGGGTGCGGCCGTGACGGCGACCGCGCAGGCCGCGAGCGCCACGGTGACGGCGGAGGAGATCGAGCGGCGGGACAGCGATATGCCCATGGTTCCTGCCCTTCGGAGAGGTTGGGGGGCTGGAACCAGCCTGCTCACACACTCGCCGGGGCGGCACATCACCCTGTGCACGCGGGTGAATCCGCACCGCTGTTCGGGTTCCGGTGCGGCGCGACCGGGTTTGGCGGGTGACGGCGCCGGTCGCGGACCCGGGCGGAAACCGGCTCCCGACGGCGCGGAAGTGCCGCGCGAACGGGCGCCGGCCCGGAGGCCGGCCGGGCCGGGCCGTATCACGTCCGGCTGACGACCGTTAGCATGACGGGTATGGCGCTGATGGTTGGCGCCGGTTCGCACAGATTCCACAGCGGTTTCGAGGAGTTGACGATGAGTCGCGCTTTCCCTCTGTTCCGGACGACCGGTCCCGTCCCCGAGGAGGAGCGACGCACCATCCTCGCCGCGCCGGGCTTCGGCAAGCACTTCACCGACCACATGGCCTCGGCCACCTGGACGCCCGCCGAGGGCTGGCACGACCGCAAGGTCGGCGCGCTGGTGCCGTACTCGCTGCACCCGAGCGCGGCCGTGCTGCACTACGCCCAGGAGATCTTCGAGGGGCTGAAGGCGTACCGCCACGCCGACGGCAGCGTCTGGCTGTTCCGCCCGGAGTTCAACGCCCGCCGCTTCGCCCGCTCCGCCGAGCGGCTCGCCCTGCCGGTGCTGCCCGAGGAGGACTTCCTCGCCAGCGTCGAGGAGCTGGTCCGCGCGGACGAGGCGTGGGTGCCGGACGCGGCCGACGAGAAGAGCCTCTACCTGCGGCCGTTCATGTTCGCCGCGGAGGCCTTCCTCGGCGTCCGGCCCGCCGAGCAGATCGCCTACTCGGTCATCGCCAGCCCGGCCGGCCCGTACTTCGCCGGCGGCGTCACCGGCATCACCCTCTGGGTCAGCAGCAACTACACCCGCGCCGGGCGGGGCGGCACCGGCGCCGCCAAGTGCGGCGGCAACTACGCCTCCAGCCTGGCCGCGCAGCTGGAGTCCCGGAAGCACGGCTGCGACCAGGTGCTGTTCCTGGACGAGACCGGCGGCGAGGGCGACCTGGAGGAGTCCGGCACGATGAACCTGTGCCTGGTCACCTCGGACGGCGAGCTGGTCACCCCGGCGCTGGGCAACATCCTCGACGGGGTGACCAGGGACTCGATCCTGGCCCTCGCGGGCGAGTTCGGGCTGACCCCGGTGGAGCGTTCGGTCACCCTCTCCGAGCTGCGCTCCGGTGCCGCCGACGGCACCGTCACCGAGGTGTTCGCCGCCGGGACGGCCGCGGTGGTCACCCCGATCGTCGGGTTCAAGGGCGAGGGCTACGAGTTCACCATCGGCAACGGCACGCCCGGCAAGCAGACCATCGCGATCCGCGAGCACGTGCTGGACGTCCAGTACGGGCGCGCCGAGGACGTCCACGGCTGGATGCGCCGGGTCGTCTGATCCCCCCAGAGGGCGGCCCTCCCGGGCCGCCCTCCCCCGGGCCGGCGCAGATCCCCCCGGGCCGGCTCAGATCCCCTCGGGCACGACGACCTCGCGCTTGAGGATCTTCCCGGTCGCCCCCTTGGGCAGCGCGTCGACGGTCCAGACCAGCCGCGGGTACTTGTGCGGGGCCACCCGTTCCCGGACGAAGTCGCGGATCTCCTCCGGGGTGGCCGGGGCGCCGGGGCGCAGCACCACGGCGGCGGCGACCTCCTGACCGTGGGTGGGGTGGGGGACGCCGACCACCGTGGCCTCGGCCACGGCCGGGTGCTCGTACAGCACGTCCTCCACCTCCCTCGGGTAGACGTTGAAGCCGCCGCGGATGATGACGTCCTTGCGGCGGTCCACGATCCGGAAGTCGCCGCGCTCGTCCCGGGTGCCGAGGTCCCCGGTGTGCAGCCAGCCGTCCCGGACGGTCCGCGCGGTGGTGTCCGGCCGGCGCCAGTAGCCCTTCATCACGTTGTGGCCCCGGATCACCACCTCGCCGACGGTGCCGTCCGGGACCTCCCGGTCGGACTCGTCGACGATCCGCATCTCCACGCCCTCGATCGGGATGCCGATGGTGCCCGCGATCCGCTCCCGGTCGCTCCGGTTGACGCAGGCCAGCGGCGAGGACTCGGACAGCCCGTAGCCCTCCAGCACCGTGCAGCCGAACTCGGCCTCGAAGCCGCGCAGCACCTCCGGCGGTGTCGGCGCGCCGCCGCACAGGCCCACCCGCAGCGAGGAGACGTCGAACTCGGTGCGCCGCGGGTGGTTCAGCAGCAGGGTGTACATGGTCGGGACGCCGAGGAAGACGCTCACCCGGTCGCGCTGGACCATCGAGAGCGCGGCCAGCGGGTCGAAGCGCGGCACCAGGGTCAGGCAGGCCCCGACGGCCACCGCGCAGTTGAGGCCGATCACCTGGCCGAAGGAGTGGAACAGCGGCAGCCCGCCGAAGACCACGTCCCCCTCGCCCAGGGCCAGCACCCGCACGCCCGCCCGGACGTTGCGGACGAGGTTGCGGTGGGTCAGCTCGGCGCCCTTGGGCACCCCGGTGGTGCCGGAGGTGTAGAGGATGACCGCGGTGTCCGCTCCCCCGTGTGCCACGGCTCCCGGCAGGTCGGCCGACAGGTCGGCCGGCTGTTCGGCGAGCGTCGCGGCGAGGGCGCCCGGCTCGACGGCGACCAGCCTGGTCCCGGCGCGCCGGGCGCCCTCGGCCGCCTCCCCGGCACCGGCCTGCCGGGTGAGCAGCAGGGCGGCGTCGGCGTCGGCGAGGCAGTGTTCGATCTCCCGGGCCTTCAGCAGCGGGTTCATCGGGACGACCACCGCCCCGGCGCGCAGGATGCCGTAGTACAGCACCGCGAAGTCCGGCACGTTGGGCAGCAGGACGGCCACCCGGTCGCCGGGCGCGACGCCGAGCGCGGCCAGCCAGTGCGCGGCCCGGGCGCTGAGCGCGTCCAGCTCGGCGAAGGTCAGCACCTCCTCGTCGAGCCGGAGGGCGGGACGCTCCGGGCAGCGCGCGGCCGTCGCGGTCAGCAGGTCGGGGACGCCGTGCGGAAGGCCGGGGTCCGCGTCGGACGGGTCGGCAGGGGTGGGCATGCGGGCGCTCCTCGGGCGGCGGGTCGTTCCTCGGGGATCGTCGTTCCCCAGGCTGGTCGTTCCTCAGGCTGGTCGTTCCTCGGGGTGGTCGTTCCTCAGGGGCGGGTCCTCATCGTCATACGGTCGGACGGACGCCACCGTGCGGGGCGGCGCTGTCCTCGGCACCCGCCGCGGCGGCCAGCATCCACGGGGCGATCCGCTCCACCAGCCCCCGGTTGTGCCGGATCCAGCGGAAGTGGTCCAGCGGGCGGCCGTCCGTCAGCTCGGCGGTGTAGCTCCAGCGCTCCACCCGCGCCGCGGGCAGCTTGGCGCACAGGTGGTCGACGGCGCGCGGCGGCGCGAGCTCGTCGCCCTGGACGTCCACGGCCAGCACCGGCAGGTCGACCCGCGCCAGCGCCCGTTCGTAGTCGGTGACCGCGCCGCGCACCCGGTAGCGGCCGGTGCGCATCTGCCGGGCCCAGTCCCGCATCAGCCGGGGCGACTCGCGGCCGCCGAAGCCGAAGCGCTCGCCCGGCCAGTGGCCGAGCGCCGCCGAGGCGACGATCGAGAACTGGCTCAGCACCAGTCGCCGCAGGCCCGCCCGGGCCCCGAAGGTCCGGTACCAGGCCGATCCGCTGGCCACCAGCACCACCCCGGCGACCTCGGGCCGGTACACGCCGCAGTGCACCAGGGCCAGCTGCCCGCCCAGGCTGTGCCCGAGCAGCAGGCGCGGCGCGTGCGGGAACGCCCCGGCCACCGCGTCGAGCACGGCCCCGAAGTCGTGCTCCACCAGCTCGCGGAAGCCGAAGGCGACCCCACGCCCCGGCACCGGACGGCTCTCGCCGTGGCCGCGCAGGTCGCAGGTGGCCACACTGAGGCCCGCCGCGTGCAGCGCGCGGACCAGCGGGGTGTAGTGCCGGGCGGCCGTCCCCATCGCCGGCAGGACGACCACCACCGGGGCGGCGGGCTCCGGCCGGGCCAGCGCCCGCACGGTGAGGTGGGCGCCGTCCGGCGCGGCGATCTCGGCGATCACGGGGAACCGGGGGGTCTTCACGTCCGTGCCTCCCGGGTACCGGAACCGGCACCCGGCCGCCAGCCGATCACCCCGGCGCCCCAGGTGATGCCCGCGCCGAAGGCGGCCAGCCCGAGCAGCTTCGGGCCGTCCAGCAGGCCCTCCTCGCGGGCGTGGGTCAGGCCCAGCGGGATCGAGGCGGCCGAGGTGTTGGCGACCCGGTGGACGTTCAGGTAGAGCCGCTCCGGGGGCAGCCCCACCTCCTTGCCGACCGCCCGCACGATCCGGGCGTTGGCCTGGTGGGCGACGAACAGGTCGAGGTCCTCGCAGGTCAGACCGCGCCGGGTGAGCACCTCGCGGGTGGCGGCGGACATCTTCTCCACCGCGTGGTCGAACACCTCACGCCCGTCCA
This sequence comes from Kitasatospora sp. NPDC056651, assembly GCF_042792155.1. Taxonomy (NCBI): domain Bacteria; kingdom Bacillati; phylum Actinomycetota; class Actinomycetes; order Kitasatosporales; family Streptomycetaceae; genus Kitasatospora; species Kitasatospora sp. NPDC056651. The sequence goes on from NZ_JBHTWX010000050.1 coordinate 35,180, forward strand.
TCCGCAGCTTGCGCTCCTGCCGGTCGGCGTAGAGCAGCGGGATGTGCTCGCCGTCGCTGCCGAGCGAGAAGCACGGGTCGGGCGCGCCGGGCACGTCGGCCACCACGGCGGCGCCGGCGCCGTCGGCGAGCAGCACCGCGGTGCCGCGGTCCTCGTGGTCGGTGATCCGGGTCAGCGCGTCGGCGCCGCAGACCAGCACCGCCTCGGCCCGGCCGGTCTCGATCAGCGCGGCGGCGTGGTCGAGGCCGTAGACGAACCCGGCGCACGCCGCGTGCAGGTCGAAGGCGGTGGCCTGGGGCATGCCGAGCCGGGCGGCGACCTCCACCGACACCCCGGGGGTGACCCGGTCGGGGGTGATGGTGGCGACCACGACGTGCCGGATGCTCGCGGCGGCGCGCCCGGAGCCGCGCAGCGCCTGCTCGGCGGCGGCCACCACGAGGTCGGCGAGCCGGCCGTCCGGTTCGAGGAAGCGGCGCTCCTCGATGCCGGTCCGTTTGACGATCCACTCCGGCGAGGCGCCGATCCGTTCGAAGTGCGCGTTGGGGACGACGCGTTCGGGCAGTGCGGCGCCCACGCCGACGATGGCGGCCGTCATGCCGCGCCTCCTTCCGCGAAGGCCGGACCGGTGCCCATCCGGACGGCGTGCATCCCGCCGTCGGCGTGCAGGATCTCCCCGCTGACGGTCACGGCGAGGTCGGAGAGCAGGAACAGCACCGGTCCGACGACCACGGCCGGGTCGGTGCGGTCCCAGCCGAGCGGGGCCTCGGCCTGCCAGCGGTCGGCGATCCGGTCGAAGGTGCTGATCGCCTGCCCGGCGACGGTCTCCACCGGGCCGGCCGCCACCAGGTTCACCCGGATGCCGGACGGGCCGAGGTACATCGCCAGGTATCGGCAGACGGCGCCGAGGGCGGCCTTGCTCACCCCCATCCAGTCGTAGCCGGCCCAGGCGCCGCTGGCGTCGAAGTCCAGGCCGACGACGCTGCCGCGCCGCCCGTCCGCGCCGAGCAGCGGGGCCAGGGCGGTGGCCAGCGAGTGCAGCGAGACGGCGGCGGTGTGCAGGGCGAGGCCGGCGGCCTCCGGCGGGGTGGTGAGGAAGTTGCCGCTCAGCGCCGTCTGCCGGGCGGCGGCGACGGCGTGCAGCACTCCGTCGACTGCGCCCCAGCGCTGCTCCAGCTCCTCGGCCAGCCGGGCGAAGTCCTCGGGCCGGGTGACGTCCAGCTCCAGCACCTCGGTCGGGCGGGGCAGGACGCCGGCCGCCTTCTCGGTGATCCGCCGGGCCCGGCCGAAGCCGGTGAGCAGGACCTCCGCGCCCGCTTCCTGGAGCGCCCTGGCGGTGTGCCAGGCGATGGAGTCCTGGTTGAGCACCCCGGTGATCAGATAGCGGCGTCCGTGGAAGCCGAGCATCACTCCTGGCCTTTCGTCGCGCCGGTGGTACCGGTCGTACCGGTCGCGCTGGTCGTACCGGCCCTCCTGGTCGTCCTGGTCGTCCCGGCCGCACTGGTCATCTCCGCCGTACTGGTCGTCCCGGCCGTCCCGGGTGCCTCGGCCGCCGCCAGCACCAGGGCCGCGTTGTGCCCGCCGAACCCGAAGGAGGTGGAGAGCCCGACCCGGCGGCCGCCGGGCAGCGCGGGGGCGGCGAGCGGGGTGGCCCGGCCGATCAGGTTGAGCGGGCCGAGCCTCTCGTCCGGCTCGCGCAGCCCCACGGTGGGCGGGGCGGTGGCGTGGCGCAGCGCCTGGAGGGTGGCGATGGCCTCCACCGCGCCGGCCGCGCCGAAGAGGTGGCCGGTGCAGGACTTGGTGGAGGACAGCGGGACCGTCTCCAGGGCCGGTCCGAGGGCCAGACGCAGCGCCTCGCACTCCGACCGGTCGTTGAGGACGGTGCCGGTGCCGTGCGCGTTGAGGTAGCCGAGGTCGGCGGGGGTGACGCCGGCCGCGTCGAGGGCGAGGGTGACGGCCCGGGCGGCGGGCGCGCCGGTCGGGTCGGGGGCGGTGAGGTGGTGGGCGTCGCAGGTTGCGCCGTAGCCGAGCACCTCGCCGAGCACGGTGGCGCCCCGGGCGGCGGCGCCGGCCGCGGTCTCCAGGACCAGGATTCCGGCGCCCTCACCGATCAGCAGGCCGTCCCGGTCACGGTCGAAGGGCACCGAGCGGCCGCTCTCGGAGAGGGCGCCGGCGGTCCGGAAGGCGGCCCGCACCAGGGGGGAGGTGGAGGCCTCGGCGCCGCCGACCACGACCGCGTCGGCGGCGCCGGCGGCGAGCAGCAGCAGGGCGGTGCCGATCGCCTGGGTGGCGCTGCTGCACGCCGAGGCGACGCAGATCGCCTCGCCGCGGAAGCCGTGGCGCTGGGCGATCTGCGAGGCCGCGGCGTTGGCCATCATGGCGGGCACCATGAGCGGGGAGACGAAGTCCCCGCCCTGGCCGCGCAGCACCTCGCCCTGGCTCTCGAAGCTCGCCGTCCCGCCGAGCGCGCAGCCCACCACGCAGGCGATCCGCTCGGCGGGGTGGGGCAGCGGGCCGTCCGTCCATCCCGCCTGGGTCAGGGCCTCCGCGGCGGCCACCAGCGCGAGCTGGGTGAAGCGGTCGGTGCGGCGGATCCGCTGGCGCGACAGGTGGTCGGCGGGCCGGAAGTCCCGGCACAGCCCGAGCCCGTCGGCGAGCCCGCTCTCGCCCGCGACCGCGCGCCGGTGCAGCTCGTCGGCTCCCACGCCGAGCGGGGTGACCGCGCCGAGGCCCGTGACGACGGCCCGGGGCCTCACTCCAGCCCGGCCTTGCGGCGGCACAGGTCGAGCACCTCGCCGACGGTGTACAGCCGGTCGAAGTCCTTCGGCTTCACCGGGATGCCGAGCTGCTTGCGGATGGACTGGCTGAGCTCGACCATGTCGAGCGAGTCGATCTCCAGTTCGTCCAGGGCGGCGTCGTCGACGATGGCCTCGCGTTCGACGCCGAGGTCGACCAGGGCGTCGATGACGAAGGTGTCGATGGCGGTGCGGTCCAGTGTCTCGGGCATGGCTCTCCTCGTCCGCGCGGGGCGGTGGTGGTGGGGCGGGGGCCGGGCGGACGGGCTCAGGCGGCGGGACCGGCCTTGCTGACGTGGTACGGCGCCCAGTGCCACTGCCGCCAGTAGCTCTCGGCGATGTCCAGCCACTGTTCCAGCCGGGCGGCGTCGTCCAGGAAGCGGTTGGCGCTGACCACCAGCCAGCTGTAGACGGCCTGGCTGTCCCGGCAGCCGCCGCAGTCGCCGGAGGTGCAGCAGAACTGGAGCGACTCGTAGTCCGCGCCCCAGACGTTGAAGCCGGGGATGACCGGGTTGCCGTTGGCGACCCGGTCCTCGTGCTCGGGGGCGTCGACGCTGAGGCTGGGGCAGACGTCGTAGCCGAACCGGCCGCCCCAGTGCGTCCGGCCGGTGACCAGGGTCCGGATGAAGTACGGGTGGCTCACCACCGCCTGCGGGTACAGCTCCTTGACCCGCTGCGCCTCGTCCAGCACCCGCTGCTCGTTGGCGATCTTCAGCGGGGTCTCGGTGCCGTGCTCGCTGTAGAAGTTGAAGGTGACGATGTTCCCGTTGTCGGCGATCTTCCGCACAGTGGGCTCGATGTGCTCGACCCCGGCCTCGGAGAGCGCGTAGATGAACAGCACCCGCGGGTCGTCCCGGTAGTGCGAGAGCGCCGTGTCGAACAGTCCGGTGAAGGTGGAGCCGTTGACCCGGATCGCCCGCAGGTCGTCGTCCAGCGGGCCGCCGCCGAAGATGCTGACCGCGATGGCGATCTTCTCGAAGCCCTGCTTGGGCATCGGGCGCAGGCCGTTGGTGGAGATGGTGATGTACGGCAGCTGCTCGACGAAGGCCTCCACCCGGCGCGGGACGAGGGTCGGCTCGCCGCCGATCAGGGTGGCCTGGTTGACGCCGTCGTCGGCCAGCTTGCGGGCGAAGGCCCGGATGCGGTCCAGGTCCGACAGCTCCTTGACGGCCGTGTCGAAGCCGCCCTCGAAGTACCAACAGCCCTTGCAGCGGATGTTGCAGGTGTTGGTGAGGTGGACCTCGCAGGAGCGGACCTCGCGCCCCAGCCGGCGCAGCCGGTGCAGGCGTTCGGCCAGGTCGGGCCGGTCGGCGATGAGTTCGGCGGTGCGCGCCTTCGCCTCCCGGCGGCTCAGCGGGCGCTGTTCGATGGTGACGGGTGTGGCCATGGCGGTGGGCTCCTCGGGAGTCGCGGGATCGGCGTGCTGCTGCTCCCGCTACTCCGGGAGGCGCAGACCGAGGTTGTTGATGCGCGGGGTGACCTTCTCCCGCCACAGGTCGCAGGCCTGGCCGTTGGTGGTCTGCCGCAGCCCGAAGCGGACGGCCAGCCGGGCGCGTTCGGAGCGCGGGCTGCCGAAGATCCGGACGAACGTCGGCCACAGCCGGTCCAGGGCCTGCTGGAGCTGCTCGCGGCCGTCGTCGGTGGCGGCGAGGTTGCGGCACACCCGGGCGCCGTGGGCGATGTGCACCTTCTCGTCGAGGATGATCGTGCGCACCGCGTCTGCCCAGGGCCGGTAGCTGCTCTGCGCGAATTCGGAGATCATCACCATCGCGGTCTCCTCCCCGATGTAGGAGAAGATGCCGCGTTCGGCCCAGGTGGTGCAGGTGTGGAACTCCTGGGCGCGGAACAGGTTCCGCTCGGCGAGGGTCTGCGCCTCCATGTAGGTGGTGTCGACGCCGATCTCGGCGAGCACCCGCTTGCCGATCTTGTAGTGGTCGTACTCCTCGGCGGCGCGCTCGGCGCAGACCTGCCGCTCCTCCGCGTCGGGGGCCAGCGGCAGGAAGACCTGTACGTAGTCGTCACCGCCGGAGAGCTCCCCCTCGGTGTTGACCACCATGCCGCGGATCGCGATCTCCCGGTACTCCTCCGGCATCGCGAGGAACTCGTCGGGAGTGCGGACCACCACCGCCTCGTCGGCCGGAACGGAAATTCCCATGGCACAACACCCCGTTTCTGAAAGAGGACGCCGAAGCAGGACAGGGGAAGGGTGAATGACCGGGGGCCGCTTTCACTGAGGCCCTCGGTGGCGACCACAGGAGAATGGGGCCACCCGTCGGCGGCCGGCGGAGATCCGCGCCGGCTCCGCTGAACTTCCTCGGAGCGTAGGGGCTGCATTTTGGGCCGAACAAGGTCCCTTACGAATCGTGCCGCGCGGATTCGGCCACCCGGGGCCACCGGAGGGTACGGTTCCGGCTCCGGCGACACCGGAATGACATGCGCAATTCCCCTGCCCGTAACGGATCTTGGCGGTTGACCACGGCGAACGAAGCTGGCCGGAAGCAGGCCTGGACCGCCCCGTCCGTACCGTCCGGCCGACGGATACCCTGAGGCCCATGACCACCGATGCGAACACGGCGGTCGCCACCGTCGACGTCCTGCTGGGCCCCGCTCAGCTCAATGACCTGATCGCCGACCAGTTCCCCGACTACGCCGCCTGCCGGGTGACCGAGGTGGACAGCCGGACCCTGACCATGGCGGTGGACGGCGACCGGCTGCGCACCCGCCCGGGCGGCACCGTGTCCGGCCCGGAGCAGGCCGGGCTGTGCGACCTGGCGGCGTTCCTCCTGATCAACGCCCGGCTCGGGCCCACCCTGATGGCGCTGACCAGCTCGCTGCAGATCAGCTTCCTGAACCGGCCGCGGCCGGGGGCGCTGCGGGTGCACGCCAGGACGGCCAAGTTCGGGCGCCGGCTGTGCGTGGTGCTGGCCGAGCTCCTGGACGCCGACGACGTCCTGGTCGCCAGCGCCACGCTGACCTACGCGATCCCGCCGGTCCGCCCCGAGACCGTCTGACCGCCCCCGTCCCGCTCCCCCGTCCCGCTCCGCCGCCCCACTCCCCCTCCCCCGCCTCGGCCCGGCCCCGGCGGCCGCGGCCGGGCCGGCTCGGCCGGAAAAATACCGGGCGGGGTATATTGGAAGGGTGGCCCCGCCCCTGGGGGCCTCGAGAACGGAGAACGACATGTGCCGACGAGTCACCTGCCGCACCTGCGGGAAGCCGACCTTTGCCGGGTGCGGGATGCACGTGGAGCAGGTCCTGGCCGGGGTGCGAACGTCCGACCGGTGCGACTGCGCCGAACAGGGCCGCACCGGCAAGGGCTGGTTCGGCCGGCTCTTCGGCCGCCGCTGACCCTGCCCCGCACCATCCGCCACTCCGGCCGTACACCGCCAACCGGCCAGGGTGGCGTGAAAGGTGATCTCAAGTCGGCCGCACGCACGATGTTTCGGACAGGAACTGTTCTCGGCATTGATCCACCACCCGGCCACCCCTAGGTTGCAGCGCAATGTCACACTGAGCTGCCGCAGGGCGGGCCCGGGGAGAAGACAATGCCGGACACCGCGTTGGAAACACCGAACCAGGCCACGGGCAAGCTGCCCCGGGTGTTCTACCGGCTGGCCGCCGGCGACGCCCTCTCCACCTACGGGAGCCAGCTCGACCTGGTCGCACTGAGCCTGTTCGCCTACGAGGCCGCCGGGAACGCGCTCGGCACCGCCGGGTACCTGGTCCTGCGACTGGGCGGCGGCCTGGCCGGCGGCCTGGTCGCCGGGCGTCTGGTGGCCCGGCTGGAACGGCGGCGGCTGATGACCGGCTGCGCGCTCGCCCAGGCGGTCGCGCTGGTCGTGGTGGCCCTCGCCCCGGCCTCGGCCCGCATTCCGGTGCTCTACCCGCTCGCCGTCATCCTCGGCGGCGCGGCCGCGGTGTGCGCCGTCGCACTGCGGACCAGCATCCCCGAGATGGTCGGCACCGAGCGCCGGGCCCACGCCAACAGCCTGATGGCGAGCTGCCGTTCGACCGCGATGGTGCTGGGCTTCGCGTCCGCCGGCGTGGTCGTCGCCTGGGCCGGCTTCCGGGCCGCGCTGCTCATCGACGCGGCCAGCTTCGTGCTGTTCGCGGCGCTGGTGCTCCGGTTGCCGCTGCCCACCCGGGCCGCGCCGACGGACGAAGCCGAGGCCGCGGCCCGGCCGGACGAGGCCGCCGCCGAGGCGGACGAGCCGGCCACGGAAGCGAAGAAGCCGCGCGGGAGCCGCTGGCAGGCCCTGGTCGTCCTGCGGGCCGCCCCGGTGGTGGGCGCCATGGCCGGGATCAGGCTGCTGGACGCCTTCGGCTCGGCCGCCCACAACATCAGCCTGCCCGTCTTCGCCAACCAGTCCTCCCCCGGGAACCCGGCCGCGCTGCTCGGCACCTTCTGGGCCACCTGGGCGATCGGCAACCTCGCCGCCCAGCAGCTGGTCTCCCGGTTCATGCTGCGACGGGGGATCGAGCCCGGCGAGCGCGGCTTCGCGCTGGGCACCTGCCTGATGTCCGCCTGCTTCATCCTGGTCTTCACCGGGCTCCCGACCCCGCTCTTCCTGCTGGTCGCGATCGGCGCCGGTCTCGGCGACGGCTTCACCGAGATCTCCTACACCACCCGGATCCAGGCCCTCGCCGACGAGCGGCGCGGCGAGGCCTTCGGCATCCTCGCCTCCGCCGAGAACGTCGGCATGGGCACCGGGATGCTGCTGAGCGGCTCACTGCTGGCCCTGCTCAGCCCGCTGACCGTGGTCGGCGTCTCGCACTCCGTCCCGATCGTGCTGGCCCTCGGCTTCCTGGTGCTGGTGTCCCGCACCCGGCGCCGCTGAGCGCCCCGCTCCGCACCGCGCTTCCTCACGCTTCTCCGCACCGCCGGCGCCCCCGCGCCGTACACGCCACCGACACCTCCGCTCCCCCTCCCTCACCGGGGCGGCCCACACCCGCGCCCCGGCACCGATCCGAAAGGTGCCGAACCTGATGAGCCCCACCGGTCCCGACCACGGCCGGCTGCGCGCCCTGGAAGCCCGACTGCTGCTGCGCCCGGAGATCGCCGACTGCACGCTGCTGCCCGTCGAGCGCGAGAACGGGCGCCCCGGCCTGCTGGCCTACCTGGTGCCCGCCGCCGACGGCGATCCCGAGGCCCTGCGCCGCCTGGCCGCCGCCGCGCTGCTGGACGCCGATCCGAGCGCCGAACTGCACCTCCTGGACGGCATCGTCCGCACCTCCGAGGGGGAACCCGACGCCGCCGCGCTGGCCGCGGCGCTCGACCGGACGCCTGCCGCGCCCGGCCCCGCCCTGCGCCACCTGAGCGAACTCACCGACCACTGGCGCCCGTTCGGCGAGGGCCCGGCGGCGGGCACCGCCTCGGCCGAGCCGGCCGCCGCACCCGGGGGCCCCGGGACGGAGGCCGTCGGCGCCCCGCTGCCCGACCCGGCGCCGGACGCGCCCCGGACGCTGCCGGAGGCGCTGCTGCGCGCCGCCGAGCTTCACCCGGAGCGCGGGCTGCACCTGATCCGGGCGGGCGGCGAGGCGACCAGGCTGACGTACCCGCGACTGCTCTCCCGGGCGCGGGAGATCCTCGCCGTGCTGGCCTCCTCCGGGGTCCGGGCCGGGGACCGGGTGATCCTCCAACTCCCGGACCCGGAGTGCTACTTCCCCGCCCTGTGGGCCTGCCTGCTGGGCGGGATGCGGCCCGTCACGGTGGCCCGCCCGCCGGACTACCACGAGCGCAATCCCGTCCTGGAGAAGCTCTGGCACGCCTGGCAGACGCTGGCGGAGCCGCCGGTGCTGGCCTGCGGCCCGGCGGTGGCGGGCCTGGAGCGGCTCGGGGAGCTGTACCCGGCGCCCGGCCTGCGGGTGATCGCGGTCGACCGGCCCTCCGACGGCCCGGCTCCCGGGCACGCCCCCGTCCACGCCCCCGCCCACGCCCCTGGGCACCCCTCCGGCCCCGAGCACACCCCCGCGCCCGAGGACGTCGCGATCCTCCAGCTGTCCTCCGGCAGCACCGGCCGCTCCAAGGCGGTGCAGATCACCCACCGGGGCATCCTGGAGTACGTGGCCGGGGCCGTCTCCCACGGCTGCGACCCGGCCGACACCACCGTCAACTGGCTGCCCCTGGACCACGTCGCCGGGCTGCTGATGTTCCACCTGCGCGACGTGGTGCTGGCCGCCGACCAGGTGCAGATCCCCACCGAGCTCGTGCTCGCCGATCCGCTGGTCTGGCTGGACGCGCTGGAGCGCTACCGGGCGGCCCACTCCTGGTCCCCCAACTTCGGCTACCGGCTGGTCGCCGAGGCGGTCCGGGCCGCCGGGCCCGGCCGCCACTGGGACCTGTCCGCGGTCAAGTCCCTGATCAACGCCGGGGAGCAGTGCACCGAGGCGGTGCTGGACGAGTTCCTGGCCGCCACCGCCCCGTTCGACCTCCGCCCCGAGCACCTGCTGCTGGGCTGGGGCATGGCCGAGACCTGCACGGCGATCGCCTACAAGCGCTACCACGAGGCCGGCGCCCGTCGGCTGGTGCGCACCGACTCGCTCAGCGGCCGGCTGGAGCCCCTCGCCCCGGACGCGGCGGAGCGCGGCACCGCCTTCCTCAGCATGGGACGGCCCGCGCCCGGCACCCGGATGCGGGTGGCCGACGACGCCGGACGCGCCCTGCCCGAGCACTGGGTCGGCCGCCTCCAGGTCCGCTCCGGCCGGGTGACGCCGGGGTATCTGAACAACCCGGGCGCCAACCGGGAGGCCTTCGTCGGCGACGGCTGGTTCGACACCGGGGACCTGGCCTTCCTGGCCGACGGCGAGGTGGTGCTCACCGGCCGGCGCAAGGAGATCATCATCGTCAACGGCGTGCACTACTTCTGCCACGAGCTGGAGGACGTGGTGGCCGCCGCGCCGGGGGTGCGCTCCGGGCACGTCGCGGCCTTCGGGGTGCCGGACGAACGCACCGGCACCGAGCAGCTGGTGATCGCCTACGTCCCGAACGACCCGGACGCCCCCGCGCCGCCGGTCGCCGCCGAGGTGCGGCGGCTGCTGGCCGCCCGCCGGCAGCCCGCGCCCGCCCTGGTGCTCCCGGTGCCGGTGGCCGACTTCCCGCGCACCACCAGCGGCAAGATCCAGCGCACCGCGCTGCGCGGCCGACTGCTGGACGGCGAACTCGACGAGCACATCGTGGCGTTGGACCTGGCCGAGGCCAACTCCCGTACGCTGCCGGACTGCGTACGGCAGCTGCGCTGGGAGCCCCGCCCGACGACGGAGGCCCCGGGGGATCCGTCGACCGAAGAAACGATCCTGCTGCTCGGCCCGTCCGGCCCCGGCAGCCTCACCGAGGCCCTGGCCGCCGCCCTGCCGCACGCCCTGGTGGTCGACCGGCCGCCGACCGCCGACCCCGAGGACTGGCTGCGGGCCCTCGACGGTCTGACGGCCGACCGGCTGGTCTACCTGTGGAGCGCCACGGCCGACGCCTCGGCGCCCCGGCCCGAAGAGACGCTGCTCGCCCTGCTGCGGGCGCTCCCGGCGTGGTCGCCGGTCCGCGAGCTGGTCTCGGTCAGCGCCGGGCTGCACGCCGTGCTCCCCGGTGAACTTCCCACCCCCCGGGCGGCGTTGACCGCCGCCCTGACCGCCGGGGCGCGGGCCGAGCAGCTCGTCCCGGCCGCCCGGCACGTCGACCTGCCGGCCGGCGCGCCCGCCGCCGACCAGGCCGCCGCGCTGCTCGCCCTGCTGGCCGACCCCCGCCCGGAGCCCGAGTGCGCCTGGCGCGCGGGCCGCCCGTGGGCCCCCCGGCTCGGAGAGGGCCTCGCACCGGCCGAGGCCGCCCCCGGACCGTCCGAGCCGGGCTGCTCGCTGCTCACCCCCGGCGCCCGCTACCTGGTCACCGGCGGCCTCGGCGGGATCGCCGCCGAGCTGCTGCCCGGGCTGCTGCGCGAGTACGGCTCCCGGCTGCTGATCGTCGGCCGCGGCGACCTGGACGCCCCGACCCCCGAGGCCGCCGAGCGCCGGGCGGCACTGCGCCGGCTGGCCGCCCAGGGCGGCCAGGTCACCTACCGGCAAGCCGATGTGACGGACCGTCAGCACCTGGAGGCGGCGCTCGCCGAGGCCGAGCGGGAGTGGCAGGCACCGCTGGACGGCGTACTCCACCTGGCCGGCGGCTACCGGCTCGCGCTGCTCGCCGACACCGACACCGAGAGCTGGCGCGAGGCCGTCCGGGCGAAGACCGAGGGCACCGACCACCTCATCGAGCTGGTCCGGCAACGGCCCGGCGCGCAGCTCGTCGCCTTCTCCTCGATGATCGGCCTCCAGGAGGCGGTCGGCTCCACCGGGTACGCGGCCGCCAACCGCTACCTGGAGAGCGCCGTCGACCGGCTGCGCCGGGAGACCGGCACCCCGGCCTGGACGATCTCCTGGGGGCTGTGGCGCGGGGTCGGCATGAACCGCGACACGGAGAACGAGCAGGCCGCCGCCGGACGGGGCATCGCCGTGCTGAGCCCGGCGCACGGCCGCCGGCTGGCCGCGCTGCTGCTGGCCGGCGCCCCGGGCCACCACTACGCCGGCCCGGACCCGAGCTCCCCCGCCGCGCGGCGCCGCCTGCTCGCCACCGCGCCGCGCCCGGTGTCCGCCGCCGCGCCGACACCGTCCGCCACGCCACCGACCCAGGTCCAGGCATCGCTCTCGGCACCGGCGCCGGCACCCGCCACCGGGCGGCCCGCGCCGTCCGCGCTGCGCCGGCTCGTCCTGGACGCCTTCGAGTCGGTCCTCGACACCCCGCTGGACCCGGGCCGACCGCTCGCCGAACTCGGCATCGGATCCCTCCAGTTGATGCGGGTGCACGGCGCGCTCAGCGCCGCCCTCCCGACGCCCCCGTCACCCACCGAACTGTTCCGCCACGCCACCGTGGACGCCCTGATCTCCCAGCTGGCCGCCGAACCCGCCTCCCCCGCCGCCGGGCCGCTCGCCTCCCCCGCCGCCTCCCCCGCCGCCTCCCCCGCCGCCGGGCCGGTCGAGGACCGCCGGGTGGCGATCGTCGGCCTCGCGCTGCGGCTGCCCGGCGCCGACAGCCCCGAGCAGTACTGGCACAACATCGTCGAGGGCGTCCGGAGCACCACCCGGTTCACCGAGGCCGAACTCGCGGCGGCGGGGCTGCGGGAGGAGGAGTACCGCCACCCCGACTACGTCCCGGTCACCGGGGCCCTGCCCGGCATCGACCACTTCGACGCCGAGGCGTTCGGCATCAGCGGCACCGAGGCCGCGCTGATGGACCCCCAGCAGCGCCTGCTGCTGGAGATCTGCCGCCAGGCCCTGGAGGACGGCGGCTACGACGCGCCCGACCCCGAGCGCCGGGTCGGGGTCTTCGCCGGCACCGGGATGACCCTGTACGCGCTGCGCACCTACTACCAGCACACCCTGGCCGGCACCGCCGACCCGACCGAGCCGGTGGCCGCGCTCCAGACCGCCATCGGCAACCAGGCGGACTTCGCGGCCACCCGGGTCGCCTACCGGCTGGGCCTCACCGGACCGGCCGTCGGCGTGCAGACCGCCTGCTCCACCTCCCTGGTCGCGGTGCACCTGGCGGTCCAGTCGCTGCTGGCCGGCGACTGCGACCTCGCCCTGGCCGGCGCCGCCGCCCTGCACGTCCCGCAGGCCGCCGGGTACCGCTACGAGGAGGGCTCGATCCTCTCCCCCGACGGCGCCTGCCGGGCCTTCGACGCCGACGCGGGCGGCACCGTCGGCGGCAACGGCGTCGCGGCCGTACTGCTCAAGCGCCTGGACCGGGCGCTGGCGGACGGCGACACCGTGCACGGGGTGATCCTCGGCTCGGCCGTCAACAACGACGGCGGGCGGAAGGTCGGCTACACCGCGCCCAGCGTGGACGGCCAGGCGGCCGTGGTCGGCCGGGCCCTGGACCTGGCGGGGGTACCGGCCGAGAGCATCGGCTACATCGAGGCACACGGCACCGGCACCCCGCTCGGCGACCCGATCGAGTTCCGGGCGCTGGACCAGGCCTTCCGCGCCCGGACCGACGCCGCCGAGTTCTGCTCGCTCGGCTCGGTGAAGCCCAACATCGGCCACCTGGACACCTGCGCCGGAATGGCGGGCCTGATCAAGGCGCTGCTGGTGATCCGGCACGGCACCATCCCGCCGCTGGTGAACTTCACCCGCCCCAACCCGGCGCTGGAGCTGCCCGGCAGCCCCTTCCGGCTCGCGGCCGAACGCCGGGACTGGCCGCAGGGCCCCGCCCCGCGCCGGGCCGGGGTCAGCGCGCTCGGCGTCGGCGGCACCAACGCCCACCTGGTGCTGGAGCAGGCCCCGCCGCCGCCCGCACCGGCCGCCGAACCGAGGCCGGCCCCGACCGTGCTGCCGCTGTCGGCCCGCACCGCCCAGGGCCTGACCGAACTGGCCGGTCTGCTCCGCGACCGGCTCACCGCCGGACCGGCCCCCGCACCCGGCGACCTGCCGCTCACCCTCGGCGGCGGCCGGCGCCCGCTGCGCCACCGGCTGGCCGTCACCGGCGCCGACCCGGCCGCCCTGGCCAAGGCGCTGGACTCCTTCCTGGCGGGACGGCCCACCGCCTCCGCGTCCCACCACGAGACCGGACGCGGTGAGGCCCGGCCGGTGCTGCTCTTCACCGGCCAGGGCTCCCAGTACCGGGGCATGGCCGCCGAGCTGTACCAGGCCTTCCCGGGGTTCCGCGCCGTCCTCGACACCTGCGACCGGCTGCACCGGGAGAACTGGGACGAGCCGCTGCTGCCGCTGCTGCTCGACGCCGTACCCCAGGGTGTCGAGGACACCTGGACCACCGAGGCGGCGCAGCCCGCCCTGTTCGCCCTCCAGGCCGCCTGCCTGCGCCTCTGGCAGGACCTCGGGGTCCGGCCGGCCGCCGTCGCCGGGCACAGCGCCGGCGAGTACGCGGCCTTCCACGCGGCCGGCGCGCTCGACCTGGCCGACGGGATGTTCCTCACCGCACTGCGCGGCCGCCTGATGCACCGGCTCACCGGGCCGGGCGCCATGACGGTCGTCCCGGCCGGCCTCGACCGGCTGACCGGGCTCCGCGACCGGCTGCCCGGGGTGGAGGTGGCCGTGGTCAACGGCCGGGGCCAGTGCGTGCTGGCCGGCCCGCCCGCCGAGATCGCCGCCGCCGAGGCCGTCCTCGCCGCCGAGGGACTGTCCACCGAACGGACCGCCACCGACCGGGCGTTCCACTCCCGCCTGCTCGACCCGGTGCTCGGCCCCTTCGGCGACCAGCTGGCCCGGCTGCGGCTGCGGCCGCTGACCGTACCGCTGGTCAGCAACCTCGGCGGCGAGGTGCTGGCGCCGGGGACCGTCCCGACGCCCGCGTACTTCGTCCGCCAGACCCGGGAGACCGCCCGGTTCGACCTCGTCCTCGCGGCGCTGGACGGGCAGGGCCACGAGCTCTTCCTGGAGGTCGGCCCGCACCCGGTGCTGACCGGCCTGGGCCGCCGGGAGCTGCCGCAGCGCCACTTCGTGCCCGGCGGTCGGCGCGGCGCCTCGCCGGAACAGCGGTTCGGCGCCGCCGCGGCCGAGCTCTGGGTACACAGCGTCCCGCTCGACTGGGCCCGCTTCGCCGCCGCCCGGGACTGGCCGGACGGACCGGCCCGCCGCGTTCCGCTGCCCACCACCGTCTTCCAGCGCCGCCGCCACTGGTTCACCGCCCCTGCCCGGCCGACCACCGAGGACCCCGCCATGCGTCAGGACCCACCCCAGCAGCACGCCCCGGCCGCCGAGCCGAACCCGGGGCCCGGCCCCGAGGAACTCGCCGAGCAGGCCGTCCTGCGGCAGGTCGTCGAGCGGACGGCCCGCCAGCTCGGCTACGACGAGGCCTCGGTCGGCGTGGACGAGCCGTTCTTCGACCTGGGCGCCGACTCGCTCTCGATGATCAACATGATCCGGGACCTGGAGCGGGCGTTCCGGGTGCGGGTGTCGATGCGCGAGCTGTTCGAGGCGGCGGACACCCCGGCCCGGCTGGCGGGGCTGATCGCCTCCCGGCTGGATCCGGCGGTGCTGGCCACGCTGCTGCCGGCCGCCGAACCGGAGCCGGTGGCGGCGGTGGCGGTGGCGGTGGCGGAACCCGAGCCCGAACCCGCTGCGCCCGTCCAGACCGCCCCGGATCCCGTCCAGGCCACCCCGACCGTCCAGGCCACCCCGACCGCCCCCGCCGTCCAGGGCCCGGCACCCCAGCCCGCGCTCCCCGCGCTCCCCGCCCCGGCCGCCCCGCAGGCCCCCGCCGCGCTGCCTCCGGTGGCCGACGGCAACACCGGCCTGATCGAACGCCAGCTCGCGCTGCTCGGCCAGTTCTCCGACCTGATGCGCGACCAGCTCGGCCTGCTGGCCGGCACCGCCGCCGTACCCGCGCTCCCCCCGGCGGCCGTCCCCGCCGTGCTGCCCCCGGCCGCGCTGCCCGTCGCCGCCCCGGCCCCGACGCCCGCCACCGCGGCACCGACGGCCGCAGCCCCCGCCGCCCCGCAGGTGCACGGCCCCCGGGTGACCGTCTCCCGCGAGTCCGGCATGGCCTCCGGCGGCCTGAGCGAGCAGCAGCGCGCCCACGTGGACGAGCTGGTCGCCCGCTTCACCGCCCGCACCACCGCCTCCAAGGCGATCACCCGCCGCCACCGCCGCACCCTCGCGGACAGCCGCGCCGTGGTCGGCTTCCGCTCCGGCACCAAGGAGATGCTCTACCCCCTCGCCGCCCGCCGGGCCCGGGGCTCCCGGCTGGAGGACGTCGACGGCAACCCGTACGTCGACATCACCATGGGCTTCGGCGTGCTGCTCTTCGGCCACGACCCGGAGTTCGTCTCCGAGGCCGTCCGCGAACACCTGGCGTCCGGGCTGCGGCTGGGCCCGCGCGGTCCGGAGGCCGGCGAGGCCGCCGAGCTGCTGGCCGAGCTGACCGGCACCGAGCGGGTCGCGTTCGCCAACTCCGGCACCGAGGCCAACGCCGGAGCGATCCGGCTGGCCCGGGCGCACACCGGCCGGGACAAGATCGTCATGTTCGAGGGCTCCTACCACGGCCACTTCGACCACACGCTGGGCCGCACGCTGGGCCACGGCGCCGACCGGGAGACCGTCCCGGTGTCCATCGGCATCCCGGGCAGCGCGGTCGCGGACCTGCTGGTGCTGCGGTACGGCGACCCGGAGAGCCTCAAGGCCATCGAGGAGCACGGCGACCGGATCGCCGCCGTCCTGGTGGAGCCCGTGCAGAGCCGCCACCCGGGGCGCCAGCCCGTCGAGTTCGTCCGCTCGCTGCGCGAACTGACCACCCGGCTCGGCATCGTGCTGGTCTTCGACCAGATGCTCACCGGCTTCCGCCCCCACCTGCGCGGCGCCGAGGGCTTCTGGGGCGTCACCCCGGACGTGTCCACCTACGGCAAGGTGCTCGGCGGCGGCTACCCGATCGGCGCGATCGCCGGGCGGGCCGACATCCTGGACGGGATCGACGGCGGACACTGGGACTACGGGGACGACAGCTATCCGCCCAAGGACACCACCTTCTTCGGCGGCACCTACATCCAGCACCCGCTGGCGATGACCGCCGCGGGCGCGGTGCTGCGCCACCTCAAGGCGGCCGGCCCCGGCCTCCAGGAGCGGCTGAACGCCCGCACCGACGAGCTGGCGGCCACCCTGAACGGGTTCTTCGAGGAGGAGGAGTTCCCGCTGCGCCTGGCGCACTTCGGCTCGCTCTTCCGCTTCGAGCCCCGGGCCGACATGGAGCTGCTCTTCCCGCACCTGCTGACCCGCGGGGTCTACGTCTGGGAGTGGCGCAACTTCTTCCTCTCCACCGCCCACACCGACGGCGACCTGGAGTTCGTGATCGACGCGGTCCGCGAGTCGCTGCGCGACCTGCGGCGCGGCGGCTTCTTCCCGGCCTCGCCCGGCGTCCGGACGCCCGCCGCCCGGCCCGCCACCGAACTCCCGGCGCCCGTCGGGACGGCCCGCACCGAAGCCGTCCCGACCTCGTACCAGCCGGTCGGCGACCCGCGGCGCCCGGTGGACTTCAGCCTCTACTTCTTCGGCGACTACCCCCTGGACTCCCCGGAGGACGAGAAGTACCGGATCGTCCTGGAGAGCGCCCGCTTCGCCGACCGGCACGACTTCCACTCCGTCTGGCTGCCCGAACGCCACTTCCACTCCTTCGGCGGCATCTTCCCCAACCCTTCGGTGCTCGCCGCCGCCCTGGCCCGGGAGACCAGCCGGATCCGGCTGAACGCGGGCTGCGCGGTGCTGCCGCTGCACCACCCGGTGCGGGTCGCCGAGGAGTGGTCGGTGGTCGACAACCTCTCCGGCGGCCGGGTCGGCCTGGGCTGCGCCAGCGGCTGGCACCCCAACGACTTCCTGTTCTTCCCCGAGCACTACGGCAGCCACAAGGAGCTGATGCACCGGCAGGTCGACACCGTCCGGGCGCTGTGGCGCGGCGAGCCGTACCGGGGCCGCAACGGCAACGGCGAGCCGATCGAGGTGACCCTGCACCCGCGCCCGCTCCAGGAGCTGCCGCCGATGTTCACCGCGATCGTCGGCAACCCGGACAGCTTCCGCGAGGCGGCCCGGCACGACCTCGGCGTCATCACCAACCTGATGACCCAGGACGTCGCGCAGCTGGCCGAGAACGTCGCGGTCTACCGGCGCACCCGGGCCGAGCACGGCCTCGACCCGGAGGCGGGCCGGGTGGTCGTGCTGGTCCACACCTACCTGGGCACCGACCCGGCCACCGCGCGCGAGGAGGCCTACCGCCCGTTCTGCCACTACCTGCGCTCCTCGCTCTCGCTGTTCGGGCAGATGGCCAACAGCCTGGGCCTGACCCTCGACTACCAGAACGCCCGCGAGGAGGACCTGGAGTTCGTGCTGGAGCGCGCGTACGAGCGGTACTGCGCCTCCCGCGCGCTGATCGGCACCCCGGAGAGCGTCCAGGGGGTGCTGTCCGAGCTGCGGGCGGCCGGCGCCGACGAGATCGCCGCCTTCGTGGACTTCGGGCTCTCCCCCGAGCAGGTCGCGGCCGGCCTGCCGCAGCTCGACGTCCTGCGCCGGGACACCCTGCGCGGTGCCCCGCTGTCCTACGCCCAGCAGCGGATGTGGTTCCTGCACCGGATGCTGCCGGACGGCGGCCAGTACAACGAGGTCAAGGCGATCGCGCTGGACGGGCCGCTCGACCCTCGGGCGCTGGACGGCGCGCTGCGCCTGCTGGTCGAACGCCATGTCGCGCTGCGCAGCGTCTTCCGGGAGCAGGCCGGCGAACCGTTCCAGCAGGTGCTGGCGCCGCCCACCGGACCGGTGCTGCGGCACGTCACGGCCGACGCGGCCTCGCCCGACGCCGTCGCCGACCTGGTCGCCGCCGAGGGCGCGCACCGCTTCGACCTGGCCGAGGGCCCGCTGTTCCGGGCGCTGCTGCTGGAGCAGGCCGCCGACCGGCACGTCCTGGTCCTGTCGATGCACCACATCGTGATCGACACCCTGTCCACCGTGGTGATCACCCGGGAGCTGGGCGAGCTGTACCTGGCCGCCCAGGAGGGCCGGGCCGCCCGGCTGCCGCTGCTCACCACCGGTCCGGCCGCCGAGGCCGTCCGGGAGCGGGCCCGGGTGGCCGCCGGCGCGTACGAGGAGAGCCTCGCCCACTGGCGCAAGGTGTTCGGCGGCGGCGACCTGCCCGTCCTGGCGCTGCCCACCGACCGGCCGCGGCCGGCGGTGCCGGATGGCCGGGGCCGCGCCTTCGTCCACCACCTTCCCGCCGAACTCGCCGATGGTCTGCGGGAGTTGGCCAGGTCCCAGCGCTCGACCCTGTTCATGGTGCTGCTGACCGCCTTCGCCGGCGTCCTCCAGCGCTACGCCGGCCAGGACGAGATCGTGCTCGGCACCCCGGTCGCCAACCGGGCCGAGGGCACCGAGGACCTGGTCGGGTTCTTCGTCAACACCCTGGCGCTGCGCCTGGACCTGTCCGGCGAACCGGACTTCGCCGAGGCGCTCGGCCGGGTCCGCTCCACCGCGCTGGACGCCTACGAGCACCAGGAACTGCCCTTCGAGGTCCTGGTGCAGGAGCTGAACCCGCCGCGCGACACCAGCCGCAACCCGCTGTTCCAGGTGCTCGTCGAGTTCGAGAACCACGCGGTCTTCGAGCTGGACCTGCCCGGGGTGACGGCCCGTCCGCTGGACCACGTCCCGGACCGCTCCGCCTTCGACCTGACGCTCTTCCTGACCAGCCTGCCCGACGGCATCCGCTGCCACGTCGAGTACGCCGAGGCGCTGTTCGACCGGGCCACCGTCGACCGGCTGGTCGACGCGTTCCAGCGGCTGCTCACCGCCGCGGTCACCGACCCGCGTCGCCCGCTCGCCGAGCTCACCGCCGTACCCGCCGCCGAGGCCGACACCGCCCTGGAGTGCGGACCGGAGGCCGTCCAGGACCCGCCGCACCCGCTGGCCACCATCGCCGCGGCCGCGGCCGAGCGGCCCGGGCAGGCCGCGGTGGTCGCCGCCGACGGCACCGAGACGGACTACCGGACACTGCTGGCCCGGGTCGAGGACCTGGCCGGCCGGCTGCTGGCGGCCGGCGTCCGCGAGGGCGACCGGGTGGGCGTGCTGCTGCCCCGCTCGGTGGACCAGGTGGCCGCCATGCTCGCCGTCCTGCGCCTGGGCGCCGTCCACCTGCCGATCGACCTGCTCCAGGGCCCGGAGCGCTGCCGGCTGATCGTCGAGGACGCCCGGCCCGCCGTCCTGGTCACCGCCTCGGACGACGCCCCGACGAACCTCGGCCTGACCGTCCCCACAGTGCTCACCGACGCCGCCCCCGCCGCCGAGCCGGTCGAGCTGCCCCCGCTGCCCGTCCCCTCGCCGCGGGCGCCCGGGTACCTGCTGTACACCTCCGGGTCCACCGGCCGCCCCAAGGGCGTGCTGATGCACTCCCTGGGCGTGGCCCACCTCGCGGCCTGGAACACCGCCGCCCACCCCGCCGCCCGCACCCTCCAGTACGCCTCCTGCGGATTCGACGTCAGCATCCAGGAGATCCTGACCACGCTGGGCGGCGGCGGCACCCTGCTGCTGATCGACGAGGAGACCCGCTACGACGTCGGGGCGCTGGCCGCCGTGGTCCGGGCCACCCGCGCCGAACGGGTCTACCTGCCGTACACCCCGCTGGCCGCCCTGGCCGACGCCCTCGGCGAGGAGCCGGTGCCGCACCTGCGGGAGCTGGTCTCGGGCGGCGAACAGGTGCTGGTCACCCCCGGCCTGCGGACCTTCCTGCACCGCAACCCCGGCTGCCGGCTGGTCAACGAGTACGGACCGACCGAGACCCACGGCCTGACGGTCTGCGAGGTCGACCCGGACGGCCCCGAGCACGCACCGGTCGGCCGCCCGGGGGTGGGCGTCCGGATCGTCCTGCTGGACCCCGCCGGACGCCGGGTGCCGCCGGGCGCGGTCGGCGAGATCCACGCGCTGGGCGTCCAGGTCGGCATCGGCTACCTCAACCGTGAGCAGGAGACCGCCGCCCGCTTCGTCGACACCCCCGACGGCCGCTGCTACCGCACCGGAGACCTCGGCCGGTGGCGACCGGACGGCCTGCTGGAGTACCTCGGCCGGGCCGACCGCCAGGTCAAGATCCGCGGCTACCGGGTCGAACCGGGCGAGATCGAGACCGTGCTGCGCGGCATCCCCGGAGTCTCCTCGGCGGCGGTGACGGCACGCCGCACCGCGGCGGGCACGGTGCTCGCCGGATACGTCGGCTGCCCGGCCGCCGAACTGCCCGGGGTCGCCGACCGGCTGGCCGACCTGCTGCCCGACTACCTGGTGCCCGCCCTCTGGGCCACCGTCGAGACCCTGCCGTTCAACACCAACGGCAAGCTGGACACCGCCGCCCTGCCCGAGCCCCGGCCGCTCGGCGCCGACCGGCCCGAGGCCGCGCCGGCCACCGACCTGGAGCGCACCGTGCAACGGCTCTGGGAGGAGGAACTCGGCCGCCCCGCCGGGGTGGAGACCTCCTTCTTCGACCTGGGCGGGCACTCGCTGGCCGCCACCCGGCTGCTGAACCGGGTCCGCGAGACGACCGGGCTGCGCATCGGCGTGCTGGACTTCTTCCGCCGCCCGACCATCCGCGCGATGGCCGCCCACCGGCCCGCCGTCGAGCAGGCCCCGGCCTACGAGGAGGGCACCCTGTGAGCGCGGCCGAGAAGGAGTGGACCCGGCTCCTCGAACTGCTCGACGAACGCGAGATCGTGCTGCGCGCCACCGGCGAGCGGCTCGGCTACCTGGCCCCGGCGGGGGCGATGGACGAGGAGGTCACCGGCCTGGTCCGGGCCCACCGCGACCGGCTGCTGTCCACCCTGACCGGCGCCGGGACCGCCCTGGCCGCCGCGCCGGCCGGGGTGGCGCAACACCGGATGCACGGCGCCCACGCCGGGTCGGCCGACCCGGCGGTGTGGAACATCACCCAGCGGATCACCCTGCGCGGACCGCTGGAACCCGCACGGCTGGCCGACGCCCTGACGGCGCTGACCGAACGCCACGAGAGCCTGCGGACCCGGTTCCCGGACACCGCGCTCGGGGTGCTCCAGCAGGTGCTGCCGAACGCCCCGGCCGAGCTCCCCGTCGAGGACCTGCGGGCGCTCGCCCCCGCCGGGCGGGCGGCGGCACTCGCCGAGGCCACCGACGCCGAGATCCGCCGCCCCTTCGACCTCGCCGCACCCCCGCTGCTGCGCGCCCGGCTGCTGCGGCCGGCGGAACGGGAGTGGGTGCTGCTGCTGACGTTCCACCACATCGCGATCGACGGCTGGTCACTCGCCACCGTGCTGGACGACCTGGGCGCGCTCTACCGCACCGGCGAGCCGCTGCCCGAGGACCCCGGCCGGATGACCGACCACGCCTGCTGGGAGCGGACGGTGGTCACCCGGGCCACCGTCGCGGCGTGCGCCGACCACTGGGCCGGGGTCCTCGGCGGCACCCCGCTCTCGGTGGACCTGCCCACCGACCGGCCGCGCCCCGACCGGCGCTCCGGGCGCGGCGAGACCGTCAAGTTCCGCGTCCCGGCGGCCGTGGCCGAGGCCGTCCGGCGGTACGCCGCCGCGCACTCCACCACGGCCTCCGCCGTCCTGCTGGCCGCGCTCGCCCGGCTGCTCGGCTCGCTCAGCGGGGCACCGAGCGTGCTGGTCCTGCTCTCCAACGCCAACCGCACCCGGCCGGCCGACGAGAAGGTGGTCGGCCTGCTCACCAACGGCCTGCCGGTCCTGGTGCCGACCGGGGGCGACGGCGGGTTCGGGGAGCTGGTGGACACCGCCGCCGAGACGATCGCCTCCGCCCTCGACCACGGGGTGACCCCCTTCCGGATGCTGGTCGAACCGCTGCGCGAGCGCGGTGTCGTCCTGCCCGCCTCGTACCCGCAGATCATGCTCGCCGTCCAGAGCACCCCGCCCATCGCCCTCGACCTGCCCGGCCTGACCGCCGAGGTCGAGGACCTCCCCGGCCCCTCCACCCGCGCCGACTGCTCGTTCGGCCTCACCCCGGACGCCGACGGCTACGCGGGCCAGGCCGAGTACGACGCCGACCTGTTCGACCCGGGCACGATCCGGGGCTGGCTGGACGCCCTGGTCGCGGACCTGGCCGAGCAGTTGGAGGTACCGCTCCCGTGACACCCGCCGGGCTCCGGCGGGCGGCACCCC